>DAISJI010000058.1:0-3683 GCA_036821585.1 Terriglobales bacterium | reverse complement strand
GCCCCGGTGCGCGCTGCCGCTCCTGGGCCGTCCTCCGCGCCGACGCTGCTCCTCCAGGCGCTCAAGGAAGAGCTCTTCCAGCTTGAACTCGACCGTCAGCAAGGCAAGATCTCGGAAGCCGAGTACGCCACCGCCAAAGCTGCGCTGGATAAGACGCTGCAACGCGCGATTGCACGCTCCCAGCAGGCCGCGAGCAGCTAGCGAAGGACGCCTTTCCGTCTCCTCACCGTCGGATGTGATAGGCATCACTGCGCGCGTTCCCCTGCGGGGGTAAAGAGAGTGCAACCGGGAGGTGCATATGCGGGGCTCCCATTCTCGTCCGCCGGCGGCTGAGGCATTTGCGGCCCAGGCCGAACTGATCACAGCGTTACAGCAACGGGCATCGCTCTACACTCACCCCAAGGGAACGGTGTTATTCAACCAGGGTGATCCGACACGCGGCGTTTACGTGCTCCTGGAAGGCTCGGCCCGTCTCTTGTTGCACCGTGATGACAATCGCACGGTCCAGGTCCGCACCGTTGGTCCGGGTTATCTGCTCGGACTGTCCGGTACCATTCTCAATCGCGCCTACCTGTTTACCGCCAAGCTGGCGCAGGATTCCCGCGTGGCCTTCGTCGAATCCGCGGACCTGCTCGACTTTCTCCGTCAGCACAGCGACCTTTGCTTCGACGTGGTGGAATTGCTCGGCGGCGAACTCCTCGATCTGCCACCCGCCATTCAGCATCGCACCACGCGCAACCGCCATCACCGGACAAACGCATAAGTGGATACCGAATCGCTTGCAGACGTGGGCCCCGGCGTCCGCGCCGGGGCTGTTGTTTCGCTCACACCAAAGTTTCGGGGCTGCGGGCGCCCCCGCCCGCAGCAAGATGCACCCGCTTTTTCTCTGACTGTTCTATCCTTGGCCCCTATGCGTCGAATACTCCTGGCGTGCGCAGCCCTGGCCCTGCCGCTTGCGGCACAGGCGCCCCAACCGCTTTCCTCGCGCGTCGTTGCCTACCAGATCGACGCCCGTCTCGACGCCGTCAAGAAAACTATCGACGCCACCGAGACCCTGACTTATCAGAACCTTACCGGCCAGCCGCTCGATACGTTCCCATTCCATCTTTACCTGAACGCCTTCCAGCCGAAGTCGTCCGTCTCGCGCGAACTCCATCGCGGCGATCCCGAGTGGGAACTGAAGAACGAAGAGCGCGGCGCCATCGAGATCAAGAAGCTCGAAGTCGATGGCATCGGCGACCTCACCTCGCAACTGCGCTTCGTTCATCCTGACGACGACAATGCCGACGATCGCACCGTTGCCGAACTCAAGCTGCCCAAGCCGATTGCGCCCGGGCAGTCGGTGACTTTCCGCATCACGTTTCACGACCGTCTTCCGCAGGTCACCATGCGCACCGGATATCGCCGCAACTTCTACCTGGTCGGGCAGTGGTTTCCGAAGGTCGGCGTGTGGTGGCACGGAGCCTGGAATTGCCACCAGTTTCATGCCAACACCGAGTTCTTCGCCGACTTCGGCACCTACGACGTGAAGGTTACTGTCCCGCGCAATTTTGTTACCGGCTCCAGCGGCGGCGAAGTCGCTACGGTCAACAATCCCGACGGCACCAAGACCGTCAGCTACCGCGGCGAGGACATCCACGATTTCGCCTGGACCGCCGATCCCAACTACCGCGTCGTCGAGGACACTTGGAAGGGAAGTGCCGCGATCGTCCACATCCGCCTGCTCATGCAGCCCGGTCACATGAGTCATGCGGGCCGCTACATGTCGGCGCTGAAGGGCACGCTCGACCGCTTCGACCGCTGGTACGGCCCCTATCCGTACGATCGCATCACCGTGGTCGATCCCGCACCCGGCGCGCTCGCTGCTGGCGGCATGGAGTACCCGACATTTATTACCGGCGACACTAGTTGGCTCATTGGCAAAGGCGTGCTCCTGCCTGAGCTCGTTGTGGAGCACGAGTTCGGCCACCAGTATTGGTACGGCATGGTCGCCACTAACGAATTCGAAGAAGCGTGGATGGACGAGGGCATCAACACCTACACCGAGTTCAAAATCATGGACTCGCTCTACGGCCGCAACTCGATGCTGAATTACGCTGTCCTCACCGGCACCGACGCCGACTCGCAGCACCGTGGCTACGCCAGCGTTGTCCGCAACGATCCCATCACCCGCAAGGCGTGGCAGTTCCTCGGCGGGGGCTCTTATGGCGGACTCAGCTACGCGAAAACCGGGGCGGCTCTGCTGACCCTGGAAGCAATCATCGGCGAGGACACCCTCCGCCGCGCGCTCAATACTTATTTCCTGCGCTACCGCTTCACTCATCCCACCGGCGAAGACTTCTTCAAGACCGTCAACGAAGTCGCCGGGCAGGACCTGCGCTGGTTCTGGGACCAGGCCTTTTACGGCACGCAAGTGCTCGACTACGAGATTCTCTCCGCAAGCTCCGAGCCGGTAGATCCGGACGCGAAAGAAAACAAGATGATTTACAACTCGGAGATTGTCGTGCACCGCAAAGGCGATTTCATCTTTCCGGTTGAGGTCGAGATTCGTTTCGACAACGGCGAAAAAATCCGCGAGCGTTGGGACGGCCGCGATCGCTGGATTCGTTACACCTATCAGAAGAAAGCGAAAGTAGTGTCCGCCGAAGTGGATCCCGGCCACCGCATCGCCCTCGACGTCGATTTCTTCAACAACAGCCGCTTGGTCAAAGGGGACACCGGCGCGCGGCGCAAGATTGCAAACTATTGGACGATGGTCACGCAGTTCCTCGCTGCGGCGGCGTCGTGGCTGGTATGACGGAGATGGGAATGGCGAACGGGAAGGGAATCTTTGCGGCGGGCGCGGGCCTTTTATGGCGCCGCCAGCGCGTGCTGTGGTGGCTGTTCGGGATGAACCTCGCCACCGGCATCGTCGCCACCGTACCCGTGCGCAGCCAACTGCGCGTGCTCGACGGCAGCATCGCCGCTTCCGACTCCTTGTACCACCAGATGAATCTGTTTCGCCTGGTCGAAGCGGTGGCCCGGCCCGAGGGCCTGCCGGGCGCGTTCTTCGGCGGCTCGGTGGTCCTCGTCGCCGCCTACTTTTTCTTTCTGCTCTTTGCCATGGGCGGCGTGCTGGAATCTTTTTATTCCGACCGCACCCTCACCTTCGGCGAGTTCCTCCGCGCCTCCGCCGGCTTCTTCTGGCGCATGGTGCGCCTGCTGATCATTTTTGGCGTCCTCATCGTTCCTCTTGCAATCGCGCAAAGCAGCGTTGGTCCACTGACCAAGTGGCTCGGCAACCGTTCCGACTCGGAGCAGCTTGGATTCTGGGTGACGCTGGGCGTGGGAGTTGTGCTGGCTTTGTTTGGCCTCGCGGTCCGCGTCTGGGTGGACGTCGCGCAATTGGACGCCGTCGCCCAGGACCAGCCTGCCGTCCGCCGCAGCATGCGTCGCGCCCGCCTGTTCCTGCGCGGTCACTTCGGACGCGTATACGGCGCCGTGCTCGCGGTTCAATTGCTTCTGTTCGGGATTACGTTGCTGCTGCTCTTGCTCTGGATCAAGCTTCCGCACGAGGCGATCGGGCTTACCTTCCTGATCGGTGAGGTGATTGTCCTGCTCTGGCTTGGATTCCGCTTGTGGCAAAAAGCGGTCGAGACCGCCTGGTATCAGCAGCGGGTTCTGGCAGAGATGCAGCCGATGGT
>DAISJI010000057.1:0-11426 GCA_036821585.1 Terriglobales bacterium | reverse complement strand
CGCGCGCGAAAGCGGCGAAAGCGAAAACGTAGTTTCAGTTTCGAGTTTCAGTTTCAAGCGGCCGAGCGAAAGCTCGGCCGCATTGTTTACGCGCCCGGCCGGCTGGAAGCCGGCGGAACTGCCGGCAAGATGCCAGCGCTACAGTCGAGAGCGTGCAGGCTGAAACTGAAACTTGAAACTGAAACTCTTACGCGATGTATTCGCGGATGTACTCGTCGGAGGAGCGGGCGAGTTCGGGTGCGTTGCCGTCGAAGATGACTTTCCCGTCTTTCAGGATCACGAAGGTCGTATCGAGATTGACCTTGGGCTCGCCGTGCGCGCCCAGCAGCGGCCGCATTTCCTTGGCGCCGCTGTCGTAGTAGTGGCTGGCCATGGTGAAGGCGTCCTGCAGGCGGTGCGTCACCATGAGCGCGCTGGTGTGGTACTCGTCGTGCTGCTTCACGATCAGTTCGACAATCGTGGTGGAAGTTACGGGGTCAAGGCCGCCGGTGGGTGAGTCATAGAGCAGCAATTCCGGCTGCGTGATGATGGCGCGCGCAATGGCCACCCGGCGCCTCATGCCGCCCGACAGCTCCGAGGGGAATAAGTCAACGGTGTGCTCCAACTCTACAAAGCGGAGTGACTCGCGCACCCGCCGCTCGATTTCGTCTTCCGAGACATGCTCCTCGCGCAGGCGGAACGACACGTTTTCGCGCACGGTGAGCGAATCGAACAGCGCACTTTCCTGGAAGACCATGCCGATGAGGCGGCGCAACTCGAAAAGGTCATTTTCCTTCATTTGCGTAACCTCCTGGCCCAGCACCCGGATATGACCGCGGTCCGGTTTGAGGAGACCCAGCGCCAGCTTGAGCAGGATGCTTTTGCCGGAGCCGGCGACGCCGAGCAGGATCTTGGTTTCGCCCTTGTGCAGGTCGAAGGTAACGCCGTCGAGCACGACGAGGTCGTCGAAGGCGATGGCGACGTCTTCGAAGTGAATGATGACATCTTCGGACTGGTGCGGTTCGGTCATCAGTGGATCTTGAAGAAGGCCATCAGCAGGCGCGTGAAGAAGAAGTTCACCACCAGGGTAAGCACCGACGCCGCCACCACCGCTTGCGTTGTCGCGCGGCCCACGCCCTGCGTCCCGCCCTTGGCTTGCAAGCCGTAGTAGCAGCCCATGGTCGCAATGACAAACCCGAAGAGCAGCGGCTTGGTCAGACCCATGACGACGTCGCCGTAGACCAGCGATTGGTATGCGGTGTTCCAGTATTCGTAGGTATCGAGGCCGAGGATCAGCTTGGCGACCATGAAGCCGCCGAGCAGGCCAAAGAAGTCGGAAATGATGGTGAGGAAGAAGAGCATGACCACGGCGGCGACCACGCGCGGCGTGACCAGCTTTTTCGTGGGATCGGTGCCGAGCGCGCGCATGGCGTCAATCTGCTCGGTCACCTTCATGGAGCCCAGTTCCGATGCCATGCCGGAGGCGTTGCGCCCGGCGACCATCAATCCGGTCAGCACCGGTCCCAGTTCGCGCACCATGGAGAGCGAGACGAGTTGCCCGGTCATCGACAGAGCGCCGAAGCGGGCCAGTGAGTTTGCGCTCTGCAGGGCGAGCACGGCGCCGGTGAAGAAGCCGGTCAGCACCACGATCGGCACCGACCCCACGCCGATCAGGTCCATTTGCTGGACGGTGTCGGTCAGGTAGCGGGGGTGCGCGAACAGGTTCGCGACCGAGCGTCCGGCCAGCAGCGAGTAGTCCTGTACCGCCCGGACACTCTGCTTCGCATAATCGACGGGAGAGACGAGTTCCATTGGATGGCGAATATAACAGTAGCCAGTAGCTGGTTGCTAGTACTAGTCGCGCCGGCCGCTGTTAACACGCATTAATCGCGTGATTTCTTCCGGATTTCGATGTTCAGCCGCTTGATTTTCTGGTTCAGGGTGGAGAGCGGTACATGGAACCGTTCGGCGGCATCGGTCTGGTTCCAATTGCACTTCTCCAGCATGTCGGCGATGATGCGCCGCTCGCATTCTTCCATGATCTCGAACAAGGAAGCATCGGCGCGGTGCTCGAGCACATTGAGCCCGTTGCCGCGTCCGGACATGTGGTCCGGCAGCAGGTCGATAGTGACAACCGGCCCGCTGGACAGCACGACGGCACGCTCGATCACGTTTTCCAGTTCGCGGACATTGCCGGGCCAGCCGTATTCCATCAGGCAGCGCAACGCCTCGGGCGCGATCTGCCGCACCGGCCGCTCGTTCTCCTCGGCGAATTTCTTGATAAAGAAATCCACCAGCAACGGGATGTCCTCGCGGCGGGCGCGCAGCGGCGGCAGGTCCACGGTGATCACGTTCAGCCGGTAATAGAGGTCTTCGCGGAAACGGCCTTCCTTGCACATTTGTTTCAGGTCCACGTTGGTGGCCGCGATGATGCGGACGTCCACCTGTAGCTCCTGCACGCCGCCCAGGTGCATGAACTTGCGGTCCTGCAGGACGCGCAGGATCTTGGCCTGGGTCTCCATGCTCATGGTCCCGATTTCGTCGAGGAAGAGCGTGCCGCGGTCGGCCATTTCGAACAGGCCTTTCTTGGACGCGACCGCGCTGGTGAACGCGCCCTTGACGTGGCCAAAGAGCGTGGATTCCAGAAGGTCGGACGGCATCGAGCCGGTGTTCACGGGCACGAAGGGACGGTCCTTGCGCGGCGAGTGCATGTGGATCGCCTTGGCGATCAGTTCCTTGCCGGTGCCGCTTTCGCCTTGCAGGAGCACCGTCGAGCGGCTGGGCGCCACCTGCGCCACCAGGTCGAAGATGCGCAGCATGGGGTCGCCCTTGCCGACGATGTGCTCGAAGTTGTAGCGCTGCTTGAGAGCGCGCTTGAGCTGGATGTTTTCTTCCTCGGCGCGCTTGCGGCCGACTACCGCGCGCACGTCGGCGAGCAGTTTTTCGTTGTCCCACGGCTTTTGGACGAAGTTCGACGCACCCGCCTGCATGGCGGCCACGGCATTCTCCACCGTGCCGTAGGCGGTGATCATGATGACCGGCAGGAGCGGGTCGCGGTCGCGGATGTCGTGCAGCACCTCCAGGCCGTTGCGTTCGGGCAGGGCCAGGTCCAGCAGCACCAGGTCCATCGGCTGTTCGGCAATGCGCGCCAGGCCTTCCTCGCCGGTGCCTGTGACCTCGACCGTGAAGCCTTCCAGCTCCAGCAGCGTTTGCAGCGATTCGCGAATCGAAGCTTCGTCGTCAATAATCAGGATCGAGCCCTGGACGGCGGGCTGCTCCCGGCCCAGGCGGCGCGATAGAACTGCGGCTTCTGCCATACTCTTGCTCCATCACTTCCCGGCAGGGAACTAGACGCTCACTGCCTTGTGCATCAGCGGGAACTCGAGGTGAAACTTCGTTCCCCCGCCCAGCTTGCTGTCCACCCGGATTTTGCCGGCGTGTTCCTGGATAATCCCGTAGGTGACCGAGAGCCCGAGGCCCGTGCCCTTGCGCCCGTCCTTGGGCGCGGTCTTGGTGGTGAAGAACGGATCGTAGATTCGGTCGATGTGTTCCTGGGCGATGCCGGCGCCGGTGTCCGAGACGCACACCTGTACCCCGCGTTCCAGGCGCGTCATGACGGTCAGCGTGCCGCCCTGCGGCATCGCGTCCTTGGCGTTGAGGAACAGGTTCAGGAACACCTGCTGCAGCTTGCCGGAGTTGCCGTAGATCGGCGCCGGCTCTTTCACCATCTCGTCCTGCACCTTGATCTTGGCGACCTTGAACTGGTGCTCCAGCAGGTTGAGCGTGTCGCGGATGACCTTGTTCACGTCCACCTCGCCGAATTCGGTCCCGCTGGTGCGCGAGAAGTTCAGCAGGCTGTTGACGATTTCGGAGGCGCGAAAGGTCTGCTTGATGATCTTGTCGAGCACCTGGGAGTTCTTCTCGTCGCCGTTCAATTGCTTCGACAGCATCTGCGAGTACGACGAGATCACCGCCAGCGGCGTATTGACTTCGTGCGCCACCCCGGCCGCCAACAAGCCGATGGAGGAGAGTTTCTCCGCCTGCGAGAGCTGCGACTCCAGCTCGATGCGTTCCGTGATGTCGTCCACCAGCATCAGCCGGCCGATCACCGCAAAGTCGCGCGTCACCAACGGGGCGATGGCAACGTTGGAAATCCGCGTTTCGCCCGAAGGCGTCTGCAGCCGGAACTTGTACAGGTTGTGAATCCCCGGCGTGCTGCGGAAGCGGTAGTACTCCTCGGAGAAGGCAGAAGGGAAAACCTCGCTGAGTTTCTTGCCGACGGCTTCCGCCCGCGGCAGAGCGTACGTCGTCTCCATCTGCGAGTTCCAGAACTCGATGCGGTCCTGCAGGTCCACCGCAAAGACGCCGACGCTGATCGACTCGACGATGTTTTCGTTGAAGTCCTTGAGCCGCTCGTACTCCGTTACCTTTTGCTCGAGCGACGCGTACAGGCGGGCGTTCTGGAAGGCGATGCCGATGTATCCGGCCAGCGCTTCGAGCAACTCCACATCTTCGCTGGAGAGGAAGTCGCCCTCGCTGGTCTTGCCCAGTCCCAATACCGCGATGGTGCGTCCTTGCACGCTGCAGGGAATGAAGTAGTTCAGATCGAGGCGCGCGATCGTCGCCTGCGCGCCCTGCGTCTCGCGTACCACCGAGTGCGTATTGTCGAAGAACAGGTGTCCGACAGCGAGTTCGGGACGCGGCTGGCCGAGGAAGCCGAGATCGAGCCCGCCGACGTCGGAAATGCCGAACGACTTGGCCAGCGTGAAGTCGTCCGGCGACTCCACCTCGCTGAGGAAAATCGCCATGCGGTCCACCAGCAGCGTGCGCGAGATGCGGTCCACGATCGAGGTCAGCATCTTGTCGAGATCGAGCTGCGAACTCAGCTCGCGCCCGAATTCGATCAGCGTCTTCCGGTAGTCGTAGCGCTTGCGGTAGAAAAACTTGTCGAGGCGGTCCTGGATCCAGTTCTTGATCGGGTCGAACAGCAGCGCCGTGACCACGATGGCCACGATCATGCCCGCCGGACCCGCCGCGGGCAGACGCGCGTGGATGATTTCGGCTGCGATACCCACCGCCGCGAAGTACACGCCCGCGATCGAAGCCGCGGTCAGCGTGTAGGCCATGCCGCGCTTGAAGATCAGGTCCACGTCCATCAGGCGGTAGCGGAAGATGGCGTAGCCGAACGTCAGCGGCAGGAACACCAGCGAGAGTACCGACACCTTCATCATCGCCGTCGATTGCGCGCCCTGCATGTAGGGCAGCACGTAGAACAGCGTGAACGGAGCGATGGCCAGGATGGTGCCGCGCGTTACCCACTTCATCTGCTGGCGCAGGATCGGCGTCGAGGCGTGCTGATAGGTGTGCCATAGAACCCACGCCGCAGCGATGAACATCAGCGCCAGATAGAGCATCTCCAGGCGGTCGAGGTTATTGCGCAGGACCTCGCTGGGTTCCAGCAGGCGCAGCGCGATGATGTGCGCTGCCAGCAACAGCGTTCCCGGCAGATAGCACAGGTGCAGCAGCCACGGTCGCCGCTTCACTGCGTCCTTTACTTCGGGGAAGGTCAGCACGAAATGCAGGAACAGCGCCGGTTGCAGCAGTTCCGCCACCACGTTCGACCAGTACACGATCCAGTCGAACTGGTTCAGCTTGCCAGTGAAGTGGAAGGCGTAAAAGATGTAGGAGACGAGACAGAACAGGTAAAAGTGCGTGGACTTGGGCGCCGTCCAACGCCGGAGCAGCACGTAAAGGCCGATGCCCAGGTAGATCAGCGCGATGAAGCGCAGCCCGACGAACAGCGACTTATCGAAGGGCACCAGGATGAGCGGAACCTGCACCGTGACGCGGTCGCGTACCAGGCTGTACGTCGCCTTGGACCAGGTCCCGGTGCGGTAGCGTTGCCGGGTCGCGTCCGCCGTGGCGGCGATGGCGTGCTCATTGATCGCGGTCAGCACGTCGCCGGGCTTGATTCCTGCCTTCGCCGCCGGCCCGTTCGGTTCCACCCGCTCGGCTGTAACTTGCCCGTTACGCTCGATCCACCAGACACCGTCGTAAGGGATTTCGAACTGTCGCTCTTTTTGAAAATTAATGACGCCAAATGCACCGGCGGCGATGGTGAGCGCGGCCAGTACAACCGCTACAAAACGAATTTGGAAATCGCGGGCCACAGGCTCAGACGAAGCTCGGCGCGGGGGCGCTGTTCGGCTCTTTGGCGTACTGGATTGCAACTCTGGTGCCACCACTCTTAAATCCCACAGACCCGCTATGTACAGGTAGGCGTGCTAGTTATAAAAGCCTAGCAGCTCTCTTGGGAAAAATATACAGAAAATGGGATGTGAGTGTGAAAAGATGGAAGTTGTCGGAGCACTTTGATTTGAAATCTTGGAGAGCACTCGATTTGTTCAGACTCAACTGATGCGGCCTAATGCACTCCGGACAAATTCTATTTTCTAAAAAGCTCTGCATTCGGTGGTTTGAGACCACCTCGATTGTTTAGTATGAGTTTTCGTCCCCGAGGCAGAAATGGAAACATTCGAGCAAATCGTCGAACGCGAGAAGCAATACCTGATCCAGACCTACGCCCGCTATCCCCGGGCGCTCGCCAGTGGCAAGGGCGTATGGGTCTTTGACATCGAAGGGCGCAAGTATCTCGACCTGGTGGGTGGACTCGGAGTTAACGCCCTCGGCCACGCTCATAAACGAATCGTCAAAGTGATCCGCGAGCAGTGCGTGCGCCTGATTCACGTCTCCAACCTCTACTACAACGAGTACCAGGGTTTACTGGCCGAACGCCTCTGCAAGCTCTCGGGCATGGAGCGCGCGTTCTTTTGCAACAGCGGCACGGAAGCCATCGAAGGCGCCATCAAGGCCGCGCGCGCTGCCGGCCATGCGGTCGGAGGCGAGGCCAAGAACAAGCTTTTCGCGATCGAGGGCTCGTTCCACGGACGCACCTTCGGCGCCCTTTCGCTGACCGCCCAGGAAAAGTACCGTAAGGATTTCACGCCGCTGCTGGAAGGCGTCCAGTTCATCAAGCTGAACGATGCCGACGATCTCTATTCGAAGATTGACGACACGGCCTGCGCTATCGTCATCGAGCCGATCCAGGGCGAGGGCGGCATCCGCGAATGCACGCAGGAATTCCTGCAGGAAGCGCGCACCGTCGCCGACCGCCACAAGGTAGCGCTCATTTTCGACGAGATCCAGTGCGGCCTGGGACGCACCGGCAGCATGTTCGCTTACCAGGATTCGGGAGTCACTCCCGATATTGTCACGATTGCCAAGCCGTTGGCCGCGGGGCTGCCATTGGGCGCATTCCTGGCGCGCGAGCCTTTCGCTTCGGCCATCGGTTCCGGCAAACACGGAACCACGTTCGGCGGCGGCCCGCTGGCTTGCCGCGTGGCCCTGGAGTACCTGAGCATCATTGAAGAAGAAGGACTGCTGGAGAACGTGCGAAAAGTGGGTGCGTACCTGAACCATGAACTGAATCGCACGCGCGTTGACTTCGATGTCGTCCGCGAAGTGCGTGGACGCGGCATGATCCAGGCACTCGAGCTCAACGTTCCGGCGCGCCCGTTCGTGGACGCGGCCATCCAGAAAGGGCTGCTCATCAACGCCACGCAGGACGTCGTCATTCGCCTGCTCCCGGCATTCCTGCTGGAAGAGAAGCACGTGGACAAGGCAATGAAGGTATTGCGCAAGCTGCTGGCGAACCGCCCGGTGGAGATCGCCGCCCACAGCCGCGCGGGCGTGTGATTCAGTGAGCAAAAAACGGGGGAGTCGATGGTTCAACTCCCCACAGAAGCGACAGAGGCGATATCGGTTATTTGGAATCCCAAGCAGCCGCTGTGGTTGCCAGTGCCGGAGAAAATCGTGAAAACGGCGCCGCTGCCGCAAGTCGAGAATCCCCCGATTTCCGAGTGTGAAGCGCGCGTGGGCGGCCATCGCCTGCGTTATCTGCGCGCCGGCTCCGGCCCGCCGCTAGTCCTGATTCACGGGCTGATGGGATATTCCTTTTCCTGGCGCTTCAATATCCCCGCGCTGGCCCAGCACTTTACCGTGTACGCGCCGGACATGCCCGGCATTGGCTTTTCGGACCGGCCGCCCGGACTGGATTGCAGGTTGCAGGCCTGCACCGAGCGCATGCTGGAATGGCTCGACCAGCTCGGACTGCCATCGCTCAACCTGCTCGGGACCTCGCACGGAGGCGGCATTGCCTGCGCCATGACAGCGATGGCGCTGGAGCGCGGACACCCACACGTCGAACGTCTCATCCTCGTCGCCTCGATCAATCCGTGGTCGCACCATGGACGCAAACGCATCGCGCTGCTTTCCAACCCACTCGGGGCCTTCGCCTTTCGACAGACATTCCCCTACATCCGGCGCGTGCACAGCTACTTCCTGCGCCGTATGTATGGCGACCCCGCGCGGGTCACACAGGCCACGCTGAACGGCTACGCCGCGGCGCTGGCGCAGCCCCGGACCGCCGAGTACGGCCTCGGTGTGGTCCGTTCCTGGCACGCCGGCCTCGACGAACTGCGCGCGCTGTATCCGCGACTACGCGGCATCCCCATCCAGCTCATCTGGGGCGACCGCGACCTCGCGGTCTCTCCGCAATCCGCGTATGAAGTTCAACGCGCGCTGCCGGGCTCGGAATTGGTCATGTTGCCCGGCATCGGACACATGCCTTACGAGGAAACTCCCGAACAGTTCAACCGCATTCTGCTGGAATTCCTCGGCCGCGCGTAACCCGCTGAACCCGGCGAGGCGCATGGATCATCTGAACAAGGGAATCTTCACGATTTCTTCATGCACTGGATCGCCGAGCACGTTCAGCACTTCATCATCGTGTGGGGGTACTGGGCCGTACTCGTCGGCCTCCTCGGCGAAAACGCCGGAATTCCGCTGCCCGGCGAAACCATCCTGATTTATGCCAGCTTTCTCGCGTACAAGCACGGCCACCTGCATCTGCAATGGGTGATCGTGGTCGGAATCGTGGCCGCAACTTTGGGCGATAACATCGGCTACTTCATCGGCCGGCGTGGCGGACGACCGCTGCTGGAACGCTGGAAATATTTCTTTCGCGTGGACGACGCCGACATTCGCGCCGGCGAGGAGTTTCTTAACCGCCGCGGCATGATTGCCATCTTCTGCGCGCGCTTTATCGCCGGAATGCGAATCGTGGCCGGACCGCTCGCCGGTGTCCTGGGCATGGAGTGGAAGCGTTTTCTGCTGGCCAACACCGCCGGCGCGGTGGTCTGGGTAACGACCGTTGCGTTGGTCGGCTATGCATTCGGCAGCGAGTTCGATCGCGTGACCGCGTTCTTCGACAAGGCCGGCCTCGCGCTGCTCGCCGCTGCCCTGGCCGGCGGCTGGTGGTTGTGGAAGCGGCGTCGGCGCCAGTTGCGTGATCGCCGGAGCGCAGCCCTGGAATCATCTAGTACCATGAACCAGTGAATTTCCGGATCAAGCGAATCGGCATCCTGGTGCTGGGCTGGGCCTTTATCCTGCTCGGCATCGCGGGACTTTTCCTGCCTATCCTGCAGGGAATTCTGTTCCTGCTCATCGGGCTGATCATTCTGTCCAGCGAGTACGTCTGGGCGCACAGGCTGCTGACAAAGTTAAAGGCCCGCTTCCCGAAAATTGCCGCGCACGCCGATTCGGCGCACCAGAAAGCCGAACGCGTTGTGGCGCGATGGTTCGGCCGCGACCAGCACGCGAAAGCGGGGAAATGACATGGGCGCCCTGCTCAGCTCGCTGCGCTTCGAACGCGAAGCCTGGATCCGCTTCATCCTCGCCATCGCCGGCCTGATTCTCGCCTTTGGCGCGGCGCTGTTCTCCACCGTTACCCGGCAGGCGGGCAACGTCGTCGCCACCGCCATCTTTGCTTCTCTGGCGTTGCTGCTGGCCGGCTTCGTCGGCCTCACCACCGTGCCCTACCTGGCGCGGCGTGTGGCGTTCGAACGCGTGCGCGACGTCTTCGATTACGACGTCACCAAGGAAGGCCTGGTCTATCTCGGCATCATTATCGTCATCGGCATCGCGGCGCTGAATACCGGCAACAACCTGCTGTTTATCGTGGTTTCAGCGATGCTGGCGGCAATCCTCGTATCCGGCATAACCTCTGCCGGCGAGCTGCGCGGTCTTGAGTTGAAAGTTGGGCTTCCCGAACATACCTTCGCGGGCGAAGCGGTCCTGGCGCGCATCACTTTGCGGAATACGCGCCGCTGGCTGCCCGCGATTTCGATTAACGTCGTTCCTCCGAAGCGGCAGAAAGCAGGGAGGCGCCTGCGCTGGCAGCGCGATGTGTTCGTCTGGCCGCCCAAGGCCCCGCCCGGAAAACAGTGGATCCGGCTGCCCGACGTTACTCTGACGGTCGTGACCGCGCTTCCGCCCGAGCGCAGCATCTTCACCGGACGCGTCTATTTTCCTTACATTCCCGCCCGGCTGGTGGTCACGCGCCCGGTGGAGTTGCGCTTCGAACGCCGCGGGCGCTACGTGCAGGACGCCTTCGGACTTTCCACCCGGTTTCCGTTTTCTTTTTTGGCGAAGACGCGTCGCGTGACCCTGCCGGTCGAGACCCGGGTGCCCCGTTCTAGCCCGGTTTTGGCTAGGGCGGGGAAGTTGAGCAGCGGTAACGACCATGCCCGGGAAGTAGTGGTGTATCCGTCGGTGCAGCCGACTGCCGACGTGCTGGAAATCCTGCCCATGATCACCGGCGAGTTCGAGGTCCATGTCCGCGGTCGCGGCAACGATCTCTACCGCATCCGCGAATACCTGCCCGAAGACTCCGCCCGCCACGTGCACTGGAAGGCGTCGGCGCGCACGGGATCGCTGAAGGTGCGCGAGTTCACCCGCGAGGACGAGCGCAAGCTCCGCCTGGTTTTCGACAATCCTTCGGCCAACGCGGTTTCCGCTTCCGACTACGAACGCGGCGTCACCACCGCAGCCTCGCTGGCATGGCACTTTGCGGGCGAAAACACCGAGCTGACTTTCGCCGCCCCCGGATACGAGGGAACGTCCGACATCTACGATTTCCTGCGCTACCTGGCGCTGGTGTCGCCGCGTCCGGCGGAAGACTCAGACAAATCCATCCTCGACGAACTTCACCTCTCCGACGACTACAACGTCATCCTGACTGCCCGCCCGCGCGGCAGCATTCCTACCTCGCTGTGGTCGCGGTCCTATTTCGTTTTCTTCGGCGAACCCAAGTAATCGCCCGTGCATTGACCCTTCGTGCACTCTGAACGGCTGGCTGCGCTTGTGGGTTCATGTGCCGGGGTTGCTGCTGCGGCACTGGCGCGTTCGGCGGCTTTCGTTTGTAATGCAAAGGCGGTATATCGGTAGGTCGGTATGTCGGTACTTCGGTACTCGGAAGCAACTACTTGTCATCTGACGTACCGATGTACCGAGATACCGATATACCCTGAAGCTCGCTCGTGAATAAC
>DAISJI010000056.1:6632-11491 GCA_036821585.1 Terriglobales bacterium | reverse complement strand
GATGCTTACGAAGACTTCGAAAAACGAGATTCGCCAGCGGGTACACGACCGCATCCGCAAGAAGATGGTGGGCACGCCCGAGCGTCCCCGCCTGAGCGTGTACCGTTCACTGAACCACATTTACGTTCAGATCATCGACGACCTGAACGGACGCACCCTGGTCGCCACCAGCACCAACATCGGCAAGAAGGACGGCCGGAAGACGGGCGGCAACGTGGCTTCGGCGAAGGACGTCGGCAAGGCGATTGCCGATGCCGCCAAGGCGAAGGGAATTACCAAGGTCGTGTTCGACCGCGGCGGTTACATCTATCACGGTCGCGTCAAGGCGCTGGCCGAAGCCGCCCGCGCAGCCGGGCTGCAGTTCTAGAGAGCGAGAGGGCAGATGGCAAGCACAGTAAAGAAGAAGCTCGACGCCGGTAACTTCCAGCTTAAGGACCAGGTGGTCGCCATTAACCGCGTGACCAAGGTGGTCAAGGGCGGCAAGAACCTGTCGTTCGCGGCGCTGGTCGTGGTCGGCGATCCCAGCGCGGCGGTTGTCGGATACGGTTCCGGCAAGGCGAAGGAAGTTCCGCAGGCGATCCGCAAGGGGATCGAGTCGGCCAAGAAGAACCTATTGAAGGTGAACCTGACCCGGACCACGATTCCGCACACCGTCCTCGGACGCTTCGGCGCCGGCATGGTACTGCTCAAACCGGCCCCGGAAGGGACCGGCGTGATCGCCGGCGGCGCCGTGCGCGCGGTGATGACGTCGGCCGGAATACAAAATGTGCTGACCAAGTCGATCGGCACCACGAATCCGCACAACGTGATCAAGGCGACCTTCGACGCGCTGAGAAAGCTGCGCGACCGGCAGGAAGTCGCGGCCATGCGCGGCAAGCAGGTGCAGGAGCTCTAATCATGGCCGAAAAGAAAACCAAAGCGACGATGCGGCTGAAGTGGGTGCGTTCGGCGATTGCCGCGCCCTTCAAGCACAAGAAGGTAATCAAGGGGCTGGGCTTCACCCGGCTCAACCAGGTGATCGTACGCGAAGACACGCCCTCGATCCGCGGCATGGTCGCAAAGGTGCCGCACCTGGTGAAAGTGGTCGAGTAAGAATTGGCGCGAAGAGTCTGGCAGTCGCTCAGTCTTTCAGTCATTGAGCGAACCGGCGGACCGAGACAGACCGACTGAGTGACTGACCGACTGAGAGACTGAGAGACAGAGTTTTATGCCAACGAATCTTTCGAATATCCGCCGCCCGAAGCAGGCCAATGAGAAGAAGAAGCGCGTCGGCCGCGGCATGGGCTCGGGCATGGGCAAGACCTCGACCCGCGGCCACAAGGGCCAGGGCTCGCGCTCCGGTTCCAGTACCATGCGCGGTTTTGAAGGCGGCCAGATGCCGCTGCACCGCCGCCTGCCCAAGCGCGGCTTCACCAACATCTTCCGCATCGAGTACGCGGTGGTGAACCTGAGCTCGCTGGCCGAACTGGGTCAGCAGGAGATCACGCCGGAGTCGCTGCGCGAAGCCGGGCTGGTGAAGAGCCGCAACGCGCGGGTGAAGGTCCTGGGCGACGGAGAACTGAAGAGCGCCATCCACGTGCGTGCGCACAAGTTCTCGAAGTCGGCGCAGGAGAAAATCGCCGCCGCCGGAGGTAAGACCGAGGTCATCGAGATCAAGGTCGCCCCGGTCGCACACAAGTTCAGAGATGCTCGCGTGGCAAAGCGGGCGTCGAAACAGAAGAAGTAGCGGGTAAGGTCTTTCGATGCTGGAAAAGCTCGCAAACGTATTTCGAGTGCCGGACCTGCGTAGGCGCATCCTGTTTACGCTGGGACTGCTGGCGGTGTACCGCCTCGGCGGCCACATTCCCACGCCCGGCATTAACGCCGACCTGCTGCAGCAGTTCTTCGACTCCAACCGCGGCACGTTCCTCGGCTTCGTCGACCTGTTCAGCGGCGGCCAGTTGCGCCGCCTGACCATCTTTGCCCTCGGCATCATGCCGTACATCACGGCATCGATCATCCTTCAGCTCCTGACCGTGGTCTACGAGCCGCTGGCCAAGCTGCAGAAGGAAGGCGAACTGGGGCGCAAGAAGATCACCGAGTGGACGCGCTACCTGACGCTGATCCTGAGCGCCATGCAGTCGTTCGGCATTGCCCTGACGCTGGAAAAGTCTTCCACCGGGACGGGTGGGGTGGCCTACGTCACCAATCCCGGCTGGAGTTTTGTGGTGATGACCGTGCTGACGCTTACCACTGGCAGCGTGTTCATCATGTGGCTGGGCGAGCAGATCACCGAGCGCGGCGTTGGCAACGGCATGTCGCTACTCATCTTCGCCGGCATCGTGGTGGGTCTGCCGCGCGGCGTCGCCGACCTGGTTGACAAGGCGAAGAACCAGGCGTGGGGCAGCTTCACCATGCCCGCCATGATCATCATGGTCGTGCTGATGGTCGCCGTGGTGGCGTTTATCGTGTTCGTGGAGCGAAGCGAGCGCCGTATCCCGGTGCAGTACGCCAAGCGCGTGGTCGGCCGGAAGATCATGGGTGGCGGTTCGACGCACCTGCCGCTGAGGGTCAACTCCGGCGGCGTGATGCCGGTCATCTTCGCGTCGTCGCTGCTGACGCTGCCGCAGACTGCCGGCTGGGTGCTGAAGGACAACCGTTACTTCGGCCCGCTGCTGCGCGCGCTGCAATGGGGCGAGCCGCTGTACACGCTGCTCTACGCGGTCGGCATTATCTTCTTCGCATATTTCTACGTGTCCATCGTCTTCAATCCAAATGAAGTCGCCGACAACATGCGCAAGTACGGCGGGTTCATCCCCGGTATTCGTCCGGGCAAGCGCACGGCGGACACGATCAACGAGATCCTCACCCGGATCACCCTGGTCGGCGCGTTTTACCTGATCATCATCTCCTTCATTCCGGAGTGGATGATTGCGGGTATCCACTTGAATCACCTGCCCGGCGCGATGGGACGGTTCTTCGAGAACTTTCCCACCTGGCTGACCAACGGCCTGGGCGTGACGTTCTACTTTGGCGGCACGTCTCTTTTGATCGTGGTCGGCGTCGCCATGGACACGGTCCAGCAGGTGGAGGCGCAGCTCATCATGCGCCATTACGAAGGGTTTACGCCGCGTTCCGGCCGTATTCGCGGCCGCCGTACGTGGTCTTAGAGTTAGGAACGTGCATGCAGTTGAAGGATGCTCCGGTGCCCGAAGGGCGCGGAGTTTCCCGCAAGACGGGACCCCGAACAAGCGCTGTACCTTGTCGAGAGTCCCGAGGCCCACGCGGTTGCCCAACCAGGGCAGGGGGCGTGCGTCATGGTAGAGAAGTCGGCGGCTGTAGATGTAAAAATGGCGATCGTTGGCCCGGTCATTTTGCTGGGTGCACCTGGCGCCGGCAAGGGTACGCAGGCGAAGGCGATCGTCGAACACTACGCAATTCCGCAGGTCTCCACCGGAGACCTGCTCCGCGACCACGTGTCGCGGGGGACGGAATTAGGCAAGCAGGCCAAGACGATCATGGACTCGGGAAAACTGGTCTCTGATGAACTGGTCTGCGGCATGGTGGCCGAGCGTTTGAGCCGGCCCGATTGCGCGCGCGGGTTCATCCTCGACGGGTTCCCGCGGACCGTCGGTCAGGCCCAGTGGCTGGACAACTGGCTAGCCACTCAGCTCTTTGAAAAAACAGGACTTAGGAAGTCAGCTCCGGTTGTGATCAACATCGCGGTGGGGTATAATTTACTCTTGCAGCGGCTTACCGGCCGCCGTTCTTGTCCCACCTGCGGGCGGATCTACAACGTTCACTATTCGCCTCCCCGTGTGGCGGACCTGTGCGACGCTGATGGCGCCAGGCTCATCACCCGCCGTGATGATTGCGAGGAGGTAATCTCCGAGCGTCTCAAGGCGTATGAACGCGACACACTGCCCTTGATCGAGTATTACCGCGCGAAGGGGCAGTTAGTGGAGGTCGACGGCAGCCGGGGCATGGATGAGATTAGCGTCGAGGCGCTGAAGCTGATCGATGGCCATCGTTTGTAAATCGTCCACTGAGTTGGAGAAGATGCGGCGCAGCGGGCGGATTGTCCGCCAGGTGCTGGACTCGGTGAAGGCCCTGGTCAAGCCGGGCATCACCACGATGGACCTGGAAAAGGCCGCCGAGAAGCAGATCGAGGACCTGGGGGCCAAGCCGGCCTTCAAGGGGTATTACGACTACCCCTGCGTGCTCTGCACCTCGGTGAACCACGAAATCGTTCATGGCATCCCGTCGGCCAAGCGGGTGCTGAAAGACGGCGATATCGTGTCCATCGATTGCGGCGTGGTGCTGGACGGATACTTCGGCGACGCTGCGATCACGGTGCCGGTCGGCGAAACGCTCGAGCCGCAGCTCAAGAAGCTGCTGGATGTCACCGAGAAGTCGTTGTACCGGGGCATCGAAGCGGCCCGCATCGGGAACACCGTCGGCGACGTCGGCGCGGCAGTGCAGGAATTGGTCGAGGCCAACGGGTTCAGCGTGGTACGCGAGTTCGTCGGCCACGGCATTGGGACGCGGTTGCACGAGGACCCGCAAGTGCCCAATTACGGTGTTCGCGGGCACGGCGCCCGCTTGCGCGAAGGCATGGTGCTCGCGATTGAGCCCATGGTCAACGCCGGACATCCGGGCGCGCGCGTGCTGGATGACAAGTGGACTGCGGTCACGGAAGACGGCAGTTATAGCGCGCACTTCGAGCACTGCGTGGCCGTGACCGCCAACGGGCCGATGATTTTGACCCAGTAGTTTCAAGTTGTCAGTTGCTGGTTGCCAGTGAGGGCGGCTGATGATTCGGGTCCGGACGTAACAACTGGCAACTGAAAACTGGCAACTGCCAACTGGATTTGAATGAG
>DAISJI010000056.1:0-6532 GCA_036821585.1 Terriglobales bacterium | reverse complement strand
AAAGAGGACGCGATTGAAGTGATGGCAATGGTGATCGAGCCGCTGCCCAACGCCATGTTCAAGGTCGAACTGGAAAATAAGCACCAGGTACTGGCGCATGTTTCCGGAAAAATGCGCAAGAATTTCATCCGTATCCTGCCCGGCGACCGCGTAGCGGTGGAACTCTCGCCCTACGACCTGACCCGGGGCAGAATTGTGTACCGGTATAAATAGACGGGGATTTGCTGATTTGAAATTTCAAATTTTCAAATTGCAAATTTCAAATCAGAAGGCACAGGAATCATGAAGGTAAGAGCATCCGTCAAGAAGATTTGCGATAAGTGCAAGGTCATCCGCCGCAAGGGTGTAGTGCGTGTGATCTGCGAAAACTCGAAACATAAGCAGCGTCAGGGGTAACGAATGGCACGCATTTCAGGCGTGGATCTTCCGCGCAATAAGCACACCAGGATCGCACTGACATACATCTTCGGCATCGGCCACCCGCGCGCCGCCAAGATCGTCGCGGCCGCCAACGTGGACGGTGAGAAGAAGGTGTCGGACCTCAATGAAGACGAGGTCAACCGCATCCGCCAGGTGATCGAGGCCGAGGGCAACGTCGAAGGCGATCTGCGCAAGGATGTGACGATGCACATCAAGCGCCTGATCGAAATCGGCTCCTATCGTGGCATGCGCCACCGCCGCAACCTGCCGGTGCGCGGACAGCGTACCCACACCAACGCGCGCACCCGCAAGGGACCGCGCAAGGGGACCGTCGCCAACAAGAAGAAGACGGCGGCAAAAACCTAGTTGTAAGTTGCTAGTTGCCAGTTGTCAGTTCGCTGACCTGGCATTGGCGGCGTCACAAGAAAGTCAGTGCAGGCGCCAGAGGAACTGGTAACTGACAACTGACAACTGAGAACTGAGAAAAATGGCGAAACCAGTAGCAGGCGCCACGGGCGCCGAAGCGAAAAAAGGCAAGCGCAAGCAGTTCAAGAAGCGCGAGAAGAAGAACGTCCCGGTGGGTATCGCGCATATCCAGGCTTCGTTCAACAACACCATCGTGACCATCGCCGACCAGCAGGGCAACGTGCTGTCGTGGAAGAGTTCGGGTTCGCTCGGCTTCCGCGGGTCGCGCAAGGGCACTCCCTTCGCCGCCCAGCAGGCCGCGATGAACGCCGCCAACCAGGCGCGCGAACATGGCGTCCGTACGCTGGAAGTGCGCGTCAGCGGCCCCGGTTCCGGACGTGAGTCCGCCATCCGCGCCCTGGCCGCGGCGGGCATGGATGTGCGTTTGATCAAGGACGTCACGCCGGTTGCGCATAACGGCTGCCGTCCGCCGAAGCGCCGCAGAGTTTGAGAATCGTTTGTGATTTGCGCTGAGTGATTTGGCGATTGCCAATCACTCAATCACAAATCACAAAATCACCAATGAGTTGATCGGGAAGAAAGGCTGCCACGCCCGTAAACCGATCCGAGAACGCTAAAGGAGATGTAAGTTGGCTAGATATACAGGTCCAGTCTGCCGCCTTTGCCGTCGCGAAGGCATGAAGTTGTTCCTCAAGGGTTCGAAGTGCTTCAGCGAGAAGTGCCCCATTGAGAACCGTAACTTTCCGCCCGGCCAGCATGGCAAGGACCGCCGGCCGAAGATTGTCGGATACGGCCTCCAGTTGCGCGAGAAGCAGAAGGCGAAGCGCATGTACTTCACCAACGAGGGGCAGTTCCGCAACTATTACGAGAAGGCGTCGCAAGCCTCGGGCGTGACCGGCGAATTGCTCTTGCAGCAGCTCGAGCGGCGCCTGGACAACGTCGTGTTCCGGCTTGGCTTCGGTACTTCGCGGCGACAGGCGCGCCAGATCGTGCGCCACGGCCACATCGCGGTCAACGGCCGCAAGGTCGATATTCCGTCGTTCCAGGTGAAGGCCGGCGACGAGATCGCGGTGCGCGAGAATGCCAAAAAGCTGCCCGTCATCGCGGCGGCGATCGAGTACACCTCGCACCAGCCGTCGCCGAACTGGCTCGAGATCAATCGCGAGAACCTTACGGGACGCGTTACGGCGATCCCGAAGCGCGAAGATATTAATTTACCTGTGAACGAACAGTTGATCGTTGAACTGTATTCGAAGTAGTAGCGGTTAGTTTGGAAGGTATATCGGTTCATCGGTATATCGGAATCTCAGCTCCTGAAGACCGATATACCGAAATACCGACATACCTGCTTGGCCCGCATCATCGAGCCAGATCAGGCTTCCACGGCAGCGACCCCGCACGGGCCTGCGGACGAGCCGTGGATGACCCGCATGGCCGAGGAGAAAACGAATGCTTTGGAAAGGCTTCCAGAAGCCCAAGCGGCTTGCCACCGACACCGAAACCCTTAACGACAAGTACGGCCGGTTCTGGGCCCAGCCCTTTGAACGCGGCTTCGGCACCACCATCGGGAACGCGCTCCGCCGCGTCCTGCTGAGCTCGATCGAAGGCGCTGCCGTCACAGCGGTCAAGATCGAGGGCGTGCTCCACGAATTCCAGTCGATCCCCGGCGTGGTTGAGGACGCGACCGACATCATCCTCAACCTCAAGCAGGTTCCCTTCAAGCTGAACGGCGAAGGTCCGAAGGCGATCTACCTTCGCGCCGACCAGCCCTGTGAGGTCACCTCCGCCATGATCGAAGCGGACGCGGACGTCGAGGTGCTCGACAAGAACGTCTACATCGCCACCGTCAGCGAAGGCGGCAAGCTCGAAATGGAAATGCGCCTGAAGCGCGGCCGCGGCTACGTTTCGGCGGACAAGAACTTCGACGAGGACCTCGGTATCGGCTTCATTCCGATCGACTCCGTGCATTCGCCCGTCCGCAAGTGCAATTACACGGTGGAAGCGGCGCGTCTCGGACAGATCACCGATTACGACAAGCTCACCCTGGAAGTGTGGACCAACGGCTCCGTCAGCCCGACCGACTCGATTGGGCTGGCCGCGAAGCTGCTGAAGGACCACATGAACATCTTCATCAACTTCGAGGAAGAGCTGGAAACGTCGACTGCCGAAGATCGCGGAGGAAAGCCGGAGATCCGCAACGAAAACCTGAACCGCTCGGTGGAGGAACTGGAGCTCAGCGTCCGCAGTTACAACTGCCTGAAGAACGCGAATATCCAGAGCATCGGCGAGCTGGTGCAGAAGACCGAATCCGAGATGCTGAAGACCAAGAATTTCGGTCGCAAGTCGCTCAACGAGATCAAGGAAATCCTGTCGTCCATGGGGCTTTCGCTCGGCATGCGCATCGACGAGCACGGGAACGCCGTAGCCGTCAGCGGTGGCGGATCGTCCCTGTCCGGGTCCATGGGCGGCGGCTACGAGCACGAGCAGTAACAGTTTCAAGTTTCGAGTTTCAGTTTCAGGTTGGTGTTCGGCCAATCGCAACTGAAACTTGAACTGAAACTTGGATTGGGTTAACAAAGTGCTTCTCGTACCGAGGGCACAACGAACGCGGCAACAGGCGGACTTACCCACCGGCTGAATCGCGCCGCCAGTAAAGGAAACAAAGTCATGCGTCACCTCAAAGCTGGAAAGAAACTCGGCCGCAACACCAGCCATCGCCGCGCCCTGCTGCGCAACCTGACCACCTCGGTCCTGCTCGACGAGCGAGTGGAAACCACGGTGGCGAAAGCGAAAGCCGTTCGCCCACACGTCGAGAAGATGATCGGGCTCGGCAAGAAGGGCGACGTCGCCTCGCGCCGTCTCGCCGCGTCGTACCTCATGACGCGCGAAGCCGTGGACAAGCTGTTCGATACCATCGGCCCGCGCATGGGCGACCGCACGGGCGGTTACACGCGCATCATCCGCACCGGTTTTGCGAAAGGCAATGGCGCCGAGAAGGCGTTCCTCGAGCTCATCGGCAGCGAGAAGCTGCTCGCCGAGCGGCAAGCCAAGCGTGCCGAAGCCCGCACCAAGCGCCGCGAAGAGGCCCGCAAGCAGATGGAAGAAGCCCAGGGCGAAGAGCAGCAGCCCGCTTCCGGCGAAGAGGGCGGTAAAGAAGGCGGCGAAGAGAAGAAGTAGCCCTGCACGCGGATAGAAATTGAAAACGCACCCGCCATCGGGTGCGTTTTTATTTTTAGCCGTGCGCCGGAAGGTCAGCCGCACGAGCTTCCATCGCTGCCCGCGCTCGCCACCTGCGCGCCGTGCATCTGGCTCAGTCTAGTTTGCGCGAGCGGATAATTCTGGGCGGCAGCCATCTTGTACCAATGCTGTGCCGCTGCCGGATCGGCCGCGGCTCCCTCGCCCTTTTCGTACTTCAAGCCGAGTTCGGTTTGCGCTGTGGCAGAGCCCCGTTCCGCCGCGGTACGGAGCCAGTGCATGGATTGCTTCGGATTGGGCGCCACGCCCAATCCGCGCTCGTACACCTCGGCCACGAACTCCGGCACGCCGGGCGTCAAGACTCGCCAACCGATATTTATTTGTTGGTTGGCATGTAACCTCTGCCCCACGAGTCGCATCGGAGCTTCCTTTTTGCCGGTCCAGCGGAGTTGGTAAACGACAGGTTAACGCAGGTAAAGTCTTGTGATTCAGCGCTGTGCCATGGCTGCCGTGCGCAACTTTTAGCTATGGGTCATGTTCTTACGTACAGTTTCTCCCAAGGAGAGTCACGAATGCGGAAGCTAATACTAGGCATGTTCATAATCGCCCTCACGCTCACGGCAATCATGTGGGCTCAAGCGGTCCAGGCGCCCGCTACCGGCGGCCAGCACGCAAAGTACGCGCGCGGCGGAGAGCGGATGTTCCAGGGCTTGAATCTATCGGAAGACCAGCGCGCCAAGGTACAAACAATCCTGCAAGGCCAGCACTCCCAGATCCAGGCGCTGCGCAGTAACACCTCGCTGACCGAGGAACAGAAGAAGCAGCAGGCGCGCGAGCTACGCCAGGCCAATCATCAGCAACTGCTCGCCGTTCTTACGCCGGAACAACAGGCGAAGATGAAGCAGTTCAACGGGCAGCGCATGGGGCGTCATGCCGCGTTTAATGCGGGCAGGCGCTTCCAGGCGCTGAACCTGACCGATCAGCAGAAGTCGCAGCTCAAACCGGTGTTCGAGTCCACGCGGCAACAGATGCAGGCGCTGCGTTCCGACACAACGCTGACGCCGGATCAAAAGCACGAAAAGATGCAGCAGATCCGGCAGAACCAGATGGCGCAGATGAAGTCGATCCTCACGCCGGAACAGCAGCAGCAAATGCAGCAGATGCGCGGGCGCCACATGCATCGCGGAGGCGAAAAGCCGGCTATCCCCAACGGGTTCTGAAATCCCCTTGTCCCTGGACCCGGGCGGCGCGCAGGCCGCCCGGATTTTTTTGCGCTGATACACTCGCGTTGTGCGCCGGGACCGCGACAAGTCGCGCAACGTTTACGCTTTTGGGCTCACCTCGTTCTTCAACGATACGGCGAGCGAAATGGCGTATTGGGTCCTGCCCGCGTTTCTCACCACCATCGGCGCCGGTCCGGCGACGCTCGGCTTGATTGAAGGCATCGCCGAATCGGTCGCGTCATTCGCCAAACTCTTCTCCGGCTACCTGACGGACCGCGTCCCGCGCCGTAAGCCGCTCGTCATTTTTGGCTATTCGCTCGCCAACGTGCTCAAGCCCCTGTTGGCGCTGGCCACGTCCTGGTGGCAGGTGCTCATCATTCGTTTCGGAGACCGGTTCTCCAAGGGAGTACGCGGAGCGCCACGCGACGTGATGCTGGCCGAGTCGGTGGAGCCATCGCGGCTCGGATCCGCCTACGGACTTTTGCAGGCCATGGACTCCGCCGGCGCCATCGTTGGGCCCTTGATCGCGCTGCTGCTGCTGGGGCGCTATGGACTGCGCGGCGTCTTCTGGGCTGCCGCGGTGCCCGGCCTGGCGGCCATTGTTGTCGTCGTTCTGCTCACCCGCGAAACTAGCGATCCTGATCGCGGACGTAGCGCGATTGCGGCTAAAGACATTGGGAAAAGCCCGCCGGCGGCTCTTTCCACCTCCTACTACTATGTGCTATTCGTCGTCGCGCTGTTTTCGCTCGGCAATTCCAGCGACATGTTTCTCGTGCTGCGCGCGCAATCCATTGGAATCCCCATCGCGCACGCGCCGCTGTTGGGTCTGGTTTTCAACGTCACGTATACCGCGTTCTCCTGGCCGGCCGGAAAGCTGAGCGACCGCATGCCGCGCCGGACTCTTGTCGCCGCCGGATATGCGGTCTTTACGGCGGTGTACCTCGTATTCGCGTACGCCCCGTCGCGTGCAGCCATCTGGGGGATGATGGCACTCTACGGGCTCTACTATGCGCTCACCACGCCGGTCCTCAAGGGACTGGTGGTGGACAACGCTCCCCCTGACGCGCGTGGAAAGGCTTTCGGCATTTTCTATTTCGTGACCAGCGTAGCCGCGCTACTCTCCAGCGTGATTACCGGGGAACTTTGGAAGCACTTTGGCCCGCGCTTGCCGCTGCTGATCTCCGCCGCCCTGGCCGGTGCTGCGACCATCCTCATCGTGTTTTCTCCGCGAAAACCTGCGATGACCGATTCCTGATTGTCCCAGAACT
>DAISJI010000055.1:1241-11537 GCA_036821585.1 Terriglobales bacterium | reverse complement strand
CTCCGCTTCGACGGACTTCGGGTTGTCATTTATCCGAATGATCATCGCCCGGCGCATGTTCACGTGATTGGGCGCGGTTGCGAAGCGGTGTTCAATCTGAACTGCCCGGCAGGGCCGGTTGAACTTCGTGAAAACTACGGGTTCTCCCGGCGGGAGATCACGCGCATCCAAGGTGTATTAACAGAACACTTAGAGGAGCTTTGCCGCGCCTGGGAGGGAATTCATGGCAACGCATGACCACTTTGAACTCGCAAACGAGCGTGCCCGCCAACTCCAGGAATCCGTGCCTAAGGCTGTCTCGGTGCGTTACGACCGGAAGACCGGCCATATCGTGATTCATCTGAACTCGAAGCTGATTCTCAGTTTTTCACCGCGCGACGCACAAGGTCTGGAAAATGCCAGGCCATCTCAGCTCGAGGAAGTTCAGATCAGCCCATCTGGATTCGGAATTCACTTTCCCAAGCTTGATGCGGACCTCTACGTTCCCGCTCTCCTGGAAGGTTTTCTCGGCTCGCGGAAATGGATGGCGGCAAGACTCGGCCAGATTGGTGGCCGGGCGCGAAGCACAGCCAAGAAACAAGCTTCGAGGGCAAACGGCAGATTGGGCGGCAGACCGAGAAAGAGTGCGAAACAGTAGGGGTCCCTTCGTCCTCGCTCAGGATGACAATGCGTTGAGTGCATCGCGCTTCCTTGAATCTTGGTGGCGGAACGCGGAATCCGAAACACCGCTAAGTTGCCGGGACTGCGCCCCGGGCGTAGACTTCCGCCAGTTGTGGGGTGTGCGCATGAAAGCCTGTAAGGCCCTCCTGTGTCTCGCGGTTATTGCTTTTTCTCTGGTCGCGTTCGCCGACGATCAGCACCATCACGACGCCTACGATCCCAACCATCTCGGCACCGTAAGTTTTCCGACCTCGTGCGCGCCCAAGGTGCAGAAGGACTTCGAGAAGGGCGTGGCGCTGCTGCACTCGTTCTGGTACGAGGAAGCGGAGAAGGCGTTCCGCGAAGTCGCCAAACAGGACAAGAAGTGCGCGATGGCGAACTGGGGCATTGCCATGAGCCGGTGGCACCAGTTGTGGGACCCGCCGTCGAAGCAGGACATCGCGGTGGCGCGCCAGGCGCTGGACGAGGCGCTTGATAATCCAGCGCGGACGGAACGCGAGCGCGGCTTCGTGGACGCGATGCGCGCTTATTACTGGCGCAAGGAAGAGGTCTCGCCGGAAAACCGTGCCGAAGAGTATTCAGACTCCATGGCGAAGCTGCACGAGCGCTTTCCCGATGACCGCGAGGTGACGGTGTTCTACGCGCTGTCGCTGCTGGCGGCGGCGCCTCCGGGAGACCGGAACGTGGAACTCCGGAAGAAGGCGGGCGCGCTGTTGCAGCCGATCTTCGAAGCCAATCCGGAACATCCCGGCGTGGCGCATTACCTGATCCACAGTTACGACAATCCGGAACTGGCCGAGCTTGGGCTGCCGGCGGCGCGGGCGTACGCGAAGGTAGCGCCCTCGGCCCCGCACGCGCTGCATATGCCGTCGCACATCTTCAGCCGCGTGGGGATGTGGCAGGAGTCGATTGATTCCAACCTGGCATCGATCGCGGCGACGCGCCATTCCGCGGCCATGCACATGGGAGGCGCCGACCATCAGATGCACGCCATGGATTTCCTCCATTACGCATACCTGCAATCCGGGCAGGAGAAGAAGGCGGCGGAACTGATGGCGGAGCTCGACACGCTGCCCGCGAGCGATGACGAGGAGATGGCGTACACGCGCGCCACGATGGCCGTGCGCTACACGCTGGAGACGCGGCAGTGGAAAGAGGCAGCGGCCGTGCTGGTGCCGGCGAAAGTACGTCCATGGCTGGAGGGCGTGGTACGCGGGGCACGTGCGGTGGGCGCGGCGCGGTCGGGCAACCTGGAGCAGGCGGAGCGGGAGATCGCGCGCCTCAAGCAGATGGAGTCCAACGAGCGGCAGAAGAACACCGAGCGCAGCGCGTTTATCGCGGAGATCGTCGCCGTGGAGCGCGAGAAGGCCGAAGCGTGGCTGAAGCACGCGCGCGGACAGGACGCCGAGGCGATCGCGGAGATGAAGCAAGCCGCGGAAGCCGACGAGAAGACGGGCGGAGAGGGCGTTAAGGCGCCGGCACACGAGTCACTGGCCGACCTGCTGCTGGAGGCGAAGCGTCCGACGGAGGCATTGCGGGAGTACGAAAAGGCGCTGCAGTTGGCGCCGAACCGCTTCGACGGACTGTTTGGAGCGGCGCAAGCGGCCGAAGCGGCAGGGAAGCCGGACGTCGCACAGAAGTATTACTCGGCGCTGCTGAAGAGCGCCGTGGGGTCGGAGCGTCCGGAGATCGCCGAGGCGCGGGCGGCAATGTCGAAGATGGCGGCGGGCGGGAGCCGGTAAAGGGTCCTCACGGGGGTGAGGAAATTTTCACCCTTCGCCAGCATCCGGCGGAAGGATGGGCAACCGTTGCAAGGGTGCGCCGCCGGGAGTACACTCTGCGGGCTGAATTCCGAGGCGTCCACCAAGTGGGGTGGGACTGCCGGTCACGTTATCTAGCACAAATTCAAATCACTCCGGCCAGTGCCATGGGCACTCCAGCCGCTGCGAGTAGAGGAGAAGTAAATGGCAACAGCAACTGGCGTACAGATGGACCAGCGCGTGGAAGCGTTTATCTCGACCCCGCGCAAGATGCTTATCAACGGCAAGTGGGTGGCCGCCAAGAGCGGCAAGACCTTCCCGACCTACGACCCTTCGACCGGCGAAGTGCTGGCCAAAGTGGCGGAAGGCGACAAGGCCGACATCGACGATGCGGTGAAGGCGGCGCGGGCGGCGTTTGACAATGGCCCGTGGCGCAAGATGACCGCCAGCGAACGCGGCAAGCTGATGTGGAAGCTGGCCGACCTGCTGGAAAAGAACCTGGAAGAGTTCGCGCAACTGGAGTCGCTGGACAACGGCAAGCCGGTGGGAGTGGCGCGCGCCGCCGATGTCCCGCTCGCCGCCGACCTGTTCCGCTACATGGCGGGCTGGGCGACCAAGATCGAGGGCAACACGATTCCGCTCTCGGTGCCGTACACGCCGGGCGCGCGCTACCTGGCGTACACGTTGCGTGAGCCGGTGGGCGTGGTCGGACAGATTATTCCGTGGAACTTCCCGCTACTGATGGCGGCATGGAAGCTGGGTCCGGCGCTGGCCACCGGTTGCACCGTGGTGCTGAAGCCGGCCGAGCAGACACCGCTCACGGCCCTGCGCCTGGGCGAGCTGATTTGTGAAGCCGGGTTCCCGGACGGAGTTGTGAACATCGTCCCCGGATACGGCGAGACGGCGGGCGCGGCATTGGCGGCGCACAACGACGTCGACAAGTGCGCCTTCACCGGATCGACGGAAGTCGGCAAGCTGATCCTGCACGCTGCGGCGGGGAATTTGAAGAAGATTTCGCTGGAACTGGGCGGCAAATCACCGAACATCGTGATGAAGGACGCCGACCTCGACCTCGCCATTCCGGGCGCGGCGAGCGCGATTTTCTTCAACCACGGCCAGTGCTGCTGCGCGGGCTCGCGGCTGTACGTGCACAAGTCGATCTTCGACAAGGTGACCGAGGGCGTCGCCGAGCAGGCGAAGAAGATCCGGGTCGGTCCGGGCATGCATCCCGCCACGCAGATGGGTCCGTTGGTCAGCGACGAGCAATTGGCGCGCGTTTGCGGATACCTGGAAGCGGGCAAGAAGGAAGGCGCGAAAGCGCTGTCGGGCGGCGTGCGCAAGGGCGACAAGGGATACTTCGTCGAGCCCACCGTGCTGGTCAACACCCACGACAAGATGAAGGTGGTGCAGGAGGAGATCTTCGGGCCGGTGGTAACGGCGATGGCGTACGACGAGATCGACGAGTTGATTCCGCGCGCCAACGATTCGGTGTACGGCCTGGCGGCGGCGGTCTGGACCACCGACATCAACAAGGCGCACACGCTGGCGGCCGAGTTGCGAGCGGGCACGGTGTGGATCAACTGCTACAACATCTTCGACGCGGGGCTGCCCTTCGGCGGCTACAAGCAGTCGGGCTGGGGCCGCGAGATGGGACACGACGTGCTGGAGATGTACACGGAAACCAAGGCCGTGTGCGCACGGATCGGCTGAAACCAGGCTTTAGGCGTAAGGCTTAAGGCATTAGGAAGGGCGGGAGCGATCCCGCCCTTTCGTTATTGCATGGTTTTTGACCGGCTTGTTATAATACATTTGTTATAAGAAAGTCCGGCCCGATGGCATTTGAGAATCCGGGCGACGTGGCAGTACTTGCGACGATCCACTGGGAAGGTGACTCCCGCAAGGTTCTGAGCACGTTTCCAAAGGCAGTCAGGCAAAAGATCGGGGTTGCGCTGTACGCGCTGCAACAGGGGGAAAGCCCAACGATTGCCACGCGTCGCATGGAGTCAATTGGGGCGGGCGTTTTTGAGTTGAAGACGTCTGACGAGTGGCACTGGTATCGGGCGATCTACCTGTCCCGTATCGACGATGTGATTCATGTTCTGCACTGCTTTGAAAAGCAGAGCCGCAAAACGGACGCTCGTGACCTAAGACTTGCACGAACAAGATTGACGCAACTACGGAGCCGAATTGAGGGGGCGCGGCATGCCAAGAAAACAAAATCGAAATAATCCGACTCATGTGACGACTGGAAGTGTGTTGGATGACTTGGGCTTTACTCCACGGGAAGCCGCGGTGCTGAAAGTAAAAGCCGGCATTTTGATTGCGATTCAGAAAGAGATTCGCAACAAGAAGTACACTCAAAAGCGGCTGACCCAAATTCTCGACGAGCATCAACCGGTCATCAGCAACCTGCTGCGCGGCGAGATTTCGCACATGAGCATCGAGAAGCTACTCAAGTATGCGAACCGCTTGAATTTAGGGGTGACGATCCGAACAGTTCGGAACGGAGCACGGAGAGCGGCATAATCATGGATTGTGCGTTGAAAGGGCGGGAGCGATCCCGCCCTTTTGTGTTTTCAGCAACTTACGTTTTGGCCTTCGCAATTCTTTACAGGGCTGCGCCTGAATAGTTACGGCCTGTGGCGGATTTACCACAGACAGTATTTGTACCCTGCCATTTAATCTATTCAACAGAAAAGAGTTGGCTAACGAACAGACAATTCGGGCGGCGGTAGGTTGCGAGGGCGTCGGACTCCATTCCGGGGCCCCGGTCCACATGCGGATCCTGCCGGCGGCGGCGGGCGCGGGCATCGTCTTTCGCCGTACTGACTTGGACGGATTCGAAATTGAGGCGACCGGCCGCAACGTCGCCAAAGTCAGCTATGCAACGTCGCTGATGAAGAAAGGCGTGCTCATCTCCACCACCGAGCACGTGCTGTCCGCGTTCTTCGGCATTGGACTGGACAACGCCATCGTCGAACTCGACAACCTGGAATTGCCCATCCTGGATGGCAGCGCCAAGCCCTTCGTGGACATGGTGCTGAAGGCCGGGCTGAAGCCGCAGCGGCGCCCGCGGACGTACCTGCGCATCCGGCGCGAGATCGAGTTGCGCGAGGGCGACAAGTTCATCGCCGTGTACCCGGCGCCGGGCTACTCGGCGGCCTACTCCATCAACTTCCCGCATCCGCTGATTGGCAGCGAGACCTTCGAGGTCGAGCTCTCCGACGGGCAATACCGGCGTGAGATCGCGGCCGCGCGCACCTTCGGGTTCCTGGAGCAGGAGCGGGCCATGCGCAACCAGGGTCTGATCCGCGGAGCGACGCCCGAGAACTGCATCGTGCTGACGCGCGACGGTGTCGTCAACGGGCCGCTGCGCTATCGCGACGAGTTTGTGCGCCACAAGGTGCTGGACCTGATTGGCGACTTGGCGCTGCTGGGAAAACGAATTATCGGCCGTGTTGTCGCCGACCGCGCCGGACATGCCATGCACACGGCGCTGGTATCGAAGCTATTGCGCGACCGCACGCTCTGGGAAGAAACGACGGAAGAGAGTGGCGGAGTGACGGCGTACGCACCGGAGGCGGGAATCGGCGAGCGCGCGATGTAGCTATTCCAGGTTTTTGCGAAGCCGGGATGCGTCCCGGCATTTTGCTTTTACCGGCTGGTTTTCTTGGCGGGAGGCGCTTGTTTGTCTTTTTTCTCGATATCGCGGAAGAAGTTGGCGAGTCGCTCGCGCAAAGTGTAGGGGACGTTTTCGAAGCGGACGCCGGCGTTGCCCTGCTCGTCAGCCCATGCGACGGCGCCCAGGAGCTCGATGAAATCGCGCGCGCCGGGCATGACGAACTTCAATTGCGCCGTCCTGAATTTGCTGGGCAGCGTGGATTTCACCTTAATCGCCATGCCGCCTTCGCTGATGTCGATGGCCGTGGCAAGCACCTCGCGGTGGCTTCCCGTGTCCTTGTCCTCGAAGCGCAACGTTACCGGCAAATCCACTGCGTGCCGGTAGTAGCGGCGGCGCTCCTGGAGCATGAGCCCGTGGACAGCCTTGAAGGCGTGCCGGGCCTTGCCTTCCGTGATCGGTTTCTCCAACGCGAGATTCGCGCCTAACTCCATGGCGCTGGACACGGTGGTGATGCCGTTCACGATCGCGAAGACGGTGGAACTTTTGTTGGACGCCGTGAGCCGCACGCTGCACAGGACGGTGATGGCGTTGTGCACGTCGTCGCAGTCGATCATGACGGCGTCGTACTTAAATCGTTCCAGTTCCTCCGCCGCCTTGTCGGCGCCGGTACACACCTCGAGTCCAATATCCAGGCCGTCCAGCACCCGCCGCAGCACACGGATAATCTGGTCATCGCGCGTGAGCAGGAGGCAACGCAGTTCCATGTCCGTATGCTAAATGATACGGCACGAAAATGTGTCAACCTTGCGCGCGTTGGCCGGCAGAGCGAAACTGGGTCCGTGCGCAAGACCGTCTATTTATCGCTCGGGTCGAATATCGGCGACCGGGCCGGCAACCTGGACCGCGCGATTGAAAGCCTGCGGACGCTCGGCGACGTGGCGGCGGTATCGTCGTTTTACGAAACCGAGCCCATCGAATTCACCAGGCAGGCATGGTTTTTGAACTGCGCGGTCGTGCTGGAGACGGAAAAACTGCCCAAACAACTGTTGTCGGCGATCCTGCGCATGGAGAAAGAAATGGGACGCAAACGCACGGTCGCGAAAGGCCCACGGCTGATCGATATCGACGTGCTGCTGTTTGGGTCTTCCATCATCGACACGCCGCAGCTTACCGTGCCGCATCCAGCGCTGCACGAGCGGCGCTTCGTGCTGGAGCCGCTGGCTGAAATCGCGCCCGAAGCGCGCCATCCGGTGTTCAAGCGAACCGTGCGGGAACTGCGCGACGCGCTGCCACCGGGGCAAGCAGTGAGAAAAGTAATAAGTAATAAGTAATAAGGAGCCGCCCCTTATGGAGGCGTGTTACTTAGTACTTATTACTTGTTACTTCTTCACCACTTTGTTTTCGTCTGCCAGGGCTGCGCGGTCTGCCAGGGTTGTGGCGAAATCGGCGTGGCAGTGACGAAGACGAGGGCGGCGATATCGGCGGGATCGTCGGTCCCATTGACGAAGGAAACCTCGCTCTGCTTGGGCGGGGCCAGCGGGTCCAGCATCCTCAACTCTTTGACCTCGTACAGGCGCTGGCCGTTGGGGTAGACGTACTCGTCGTAAATTACGCCACGCAACACGTAGGCGCGCGATTTCCAGAAAACCAGCAGCGGCACTCCCTGCTTCAGCGAGGCAATGGCTTCGTCCGGGTTGGTGGGCGCGCCGAGGATGATCTGCGTCTCCAGCTTGACCTTGCGGCCGTCGTTGAGCGTGTAGTTGCCATTGAGCGCGCGGGTGAGGCGCTCGAGATTGGGCGCCGGCTCGATGCAGAGCTCGCCGCCATTGGCCTTCTGCACCCAGTAGTGCTGGTCGAGCGGAACATTCTGAGCGCGCAGCATCGTCTCGACGGCGACGGCCCAGGCGTAATTCGTGCACGGCTGCGCGGCGCCCGGGAGAGAGAGGCTGGGGATGTCGATGGTCTGCTCCGGCAGCCTGGCCATCGGCACGCCCTTGGGCTTCTTGCCGGCCGCCAGCGGCAGGGCGAGTAGCAGGGCGAGGATGAGGGCGCGGCGCAGCATGTCAGGCAAAGCTTAGCGCAGATCTGCTTCGGATGGGAGTGTCGTGCTTGAGAGCTTCATTTCGATAGCCCCGCCAGCGCGTCGCGGAAGAGGACGTCGAAGTCGGGTTGGGCGTCTTTCCTGGCGGCTGCGGCGAGGGCCCGTTCGGCAGTGCCGCGCTGGTAGCCCAGGTTCATCAAGGCGGAAATCACGTCTTCCTCAATCGGCGACACCGGCGGAGCGGCGGGAGTGGCGCCGAAGTGCTCGAGCTTGTCGCGCAACTCCAGCACCATGCGCTCGGCGGTCTTCTTGCCGATGCCGGGAATGCGGGTAAGGCGTGCGACGTCGTTGCCGCGGATCGCCGCCACCATGTCGGGCGTGGGCATGCCGCTCAGGATGGTGATGGCCAGCTTGGGGCCGATGCCGCTGACCGAGATCAGGCGCTCGAACAACTGCTTCTCTTCCGGCCGCAGAAAACCGAACAGGGCAATCGCGTCTTCGCGCACGTGGGTGTGGATGTGCAGCGAGACCTCCGCAGGCGCGGCCGGCAGCTCGGAAAACGTGGGCACGCTGATGGTGACGTCGTAGCCGACACCGCCGGCTTCCACGATGGCCTGGTTGGGGTGCTTGGCGATCAGTCGTCCGCGCAGATGGGCAATCATCAGAAGGCTTCAGGTATCAGGTGTCAGGCTTCAGGAATATTAGCTGCCGACACACCGGGATGCACGCGGAATTGCAGGGAACCGGCACCAGGTGCTAAATTCGCGGGAATGAGTGGGGTGCAACGATGCGTGGTTTCCGTCTTTTGATTTACGTGTGCGTATTGATGGCTGCGGTTTCATGCTTGGCCCAAACCCAGCCAGCGAAGCTGATGCCCGGGTTCGGCGAGGTGAAGCACAAGGTCAGCACCTCGAACGGCGAAGCGCAGAAGTTCTTCAACCAGGGACTGGCGCTCTGCTACGGCTTCAATCACGCCGAGGGCGAGCGGGCCTTCCGCCGCGCCGCCGAACTGGATCCCAAGCTGGCGATGGCGTGGTGGGGCGTGGCGTATGCGGTCGGGCCTAACTACAACCTTCCGGTCGATGAGGGGCGCGAGCGCATCGCCTTCGAAGCCATCGGCAAAGCGCAGGCGCTGCAGAACGGCGCCACCCAGGCCGAGCGCGACTATATCGCCGCCATGGCCAGGCGCTACACCGATGCGAAAAACCCCGACTACCAGAAGATCCAGCAGAATTACGCCGGCGCGATGAAGGAATTGTCGCAAAAGTATCCCGATGATCTGGATGCAGCCGCGCTCTATGCCGAAAGCCTGATGAACCTGCACCCGTGGAAGCTGTGGGACAAGCAGGGACGTCCAAACGAAGGTACGGAAGAGATCGTCCGCACACTGGAGAGCGTGCTGCGGCGCGATCCCCAGCACATCGGCGCAAACCACTTCTACATCCACGCGGTGGAAGCGTCGAACCAACCGGAGAGGGCGAACGATAGCGCGCACCGGCTGGCCGGATTGGCGCCCGCCTCGGGACACCTGGTGCACATGCCGGCGCACATCTACATCCGCACCGGCGAACACGAAGCGTCGGAGAAGACCAACGTTGCGGCGGCCAAGGCGGACGAGGAGTTCCTGCAGGCGACGGGCGCGCAGGGCGTGTACCCGATGATGTATTACACGCACAACCTGCGTTTCATCGCGGTGGAGAATTCATTCCTCGGGAACTACGCCAAGGCCATCGCGGCGGCGGAGAAGATCCAGAAGAACGTTGGGCCGCATGCGAAAGAGATGCCCATGGCGGAGGCGTTCAACCCGATGCCGCTGCTGGTAATGACACGGTTTCACCGCTGGGACGACATCCTGAAGCAGGCGCCACCCGATGCGTCACTTCCGTACAGCAATGCGGTGTGGCACTACGCGCGCGGCATGGCGCAGGCGGCGACCGGGCGCCTGCCCCAGGCACGGGAGGAGATTGCGGCGCTCAAGCTCGCGCAGCCCGGAGTGGAAAAGCAAGCGGAAGCGGCCAAAATCCATAACCTGAGCCGAAATGGCAGGATCATGCAGCGCCTGCTGGAAGCGAAGATCGCGGAGGCGGGCGGAGATCGCCAGACGACCATCACCTATTTGCGCGAGGCGGCGGCGGAGGAAGACAACCTGGATTACCAGGAACCGCCGGACTGGTTCGCCCCCGCGCGCGAGACGCTGGGCGGAATGCTGCTGC
>DAISJI010000055.1:0-1141 GCA_036821585.1 Terriglobales bacterium | reverse complement strand
AACCCCGGGCTGGGCGGAAACAATTCTGAAACGAGCCGCAGGCGCTCGGCCAGCGGATTGGGAGCGAGCAGCGGATACTCGCGCTCGCGCAGGTCGTAGTAATCCACGTCGATAAACGTCGACAGCATGTAGATGGCGATGGCGTCGGAGAACGATGACTCCAGGTAGTCGTTGCGGGCGCGCTCGGTGTCGCCCGTCGTCGCGGTGGCGGCCTTGCGAGTTTCGAAGGCGTCCAGGCTGGTCTCGCCGCGCACCCGGTCCTGCACATGACGCCAGGCGAGTTCGGCGAACTGCTCGGAAACGCCGGCCTTCTCCACGAAGGCGTGCGCCACGTTGATATAGAACTCAAAAGCGACGGAGAATTTGTCGTCCATCAGGCGGGTGGAGATGAAGACGCACTGCGCGTCGCCGAGAGTGAGGTTGCGATGGCAGACGGCGCTGTCGCTGAGCGAGACGTCGTAGCGCTCGGCGATCACGACTTGCTCATCCTGAATCACCGTGAGCGGCACGAAGTAGTAAGCCTTGCGCTGGAGGGCGGCGGCGACGGCAACCGGCACGGCGGCCACCATGCGCTCGAAGTCGGAGGGGCTGAGCGTGATCTCGCCCAGGCAGGCGTAACAGACGCCGTTGGGCGCCTGCGATACGGGAGCGCGGCGAATCGCCTCGGCGGGCGCCAGCGTGACGGCATTGGTGGTTTCGGCCATTCAGGACATTTTACAGAGGCTTTGGGTTTTGAGCGTCAGGCTTTAGGAAAAGCGCATCCGGCCTGTGGTTCACGCGAAAGATTACAATAAAAATGTGAAAGTCGTCCTGAAGAGCTTGGCGTTCGGCCTGCTGGGCGCGGCGCTGTTCTTCGCCTTTTTCTCCATGCTGGCCATCCCGCTGCTGGGGGCGTGGTCGCGCCTGCACAACGCCAATACACCGCTCCAGGCGGCCGACGTGGTCATCCGGCCAATCACGTTTTTGCGCCTGGTCGGGCTGCCGCTGGCGCTGGCAACGTTTGTGACCTGCTTCTTTCTCGGATGGCGGAAATTCACGCACGCGGAGCATTCGTCGTGAATTCCGCAGCCGTGCCCGCGCGAAAAAGGGCGAATCCGATCGCGATCCTCATACGCGTCGTGGTCGTGACCTTCGCCTTCGG
>DAISJI010000054.1:0-11710 GCA_036821585.1 Terriglobales bacterium | reverse complement strand
CGGCGCTCTTTCTCAGTTCCTCAACGGCTTGCCGGTTTTCAGCGTGAAGGCGATGCGCTCCTGCGTCTTCTTCTCGCCGCAGAGAGACTTGAAGGCCTCGCGCTCCAGGTCGAGCAGGTACTGTTCGCTGACCGGAGTGCCCGGCGTTATGTTGCCGCCGCAGAGCACCTCCGCCACCTTGTTGCCGATCTTTACTTCGTGGTCGCTGATGTACTCGGCCTGTCTCATCAGATGCACGCCCAGCTTGAGCGTCGCCAGAATGCTTTCTCCGGCAGCGGGAATATCGGTGCGCGGACTCAGCGGGCGGTAGCTTCGCGCAAGTTCGATGGCATGCGCTTTGGCGTCGGCGAGTAGGCGGTCGCGGTTCATCGTTACCTGGTCACCGTCGCTGAGGAAACCGAGATTGTGCGCCTCTGCGACTGACGTCGAAACCTTGGCCATCGCGACGGTTTCGAAGATGCGCTTGAATCCCTCCATGAATTCGACTGACTCGCCGCGCCCGCCCGGACGAACATTTTCGGCGGCGTCCACGGCGCGCAGCGTCATCTCCTTGCATCCGCCGCCGCCGGGCAACAATCCAACTCCGACTTCGACCAATCCCATGTAGAGCTCCGCATGCGGATGCCGCGCCGCCGAGTGCAGCGCGATCTCGCAGCCGCCGCCCAACGTCATGCCGAAGGGCGCGGTGACGACCGGCTTGGACGAGAACTTGATGGCCTGCGTCATGCCCTGGAACTGGCGGACCATCATGTCCACGTCGTCCCACTCCTCTTCCTGGACGGCCATGAGGAGGAGCATGATGTTGGCGCCGACGGAGAAGTGCTGCGCGTCGTTGGTGATGACGAAGGCGTCGAAGTTGTCGCCGGGACCGCCGGGCTTGAGCGTCTGCTGCACCATCTGGATGATGTCGCCGCCGATGGCGTTCATCTTGGCGTGGAACTCGATGCAGCCCACGCCGTCGCCCAGATCCAGCAGCGACGCGCCCGCGTTCTTCTTTACCACGCCGCGCGATTTTTTCGCGATGGCGACCGAGCCGATTCCCGGTGCGACTTCCTCGGTTACGTACGCTGTAGTGCGCACGTCGAAGTAACTGCGTCCGGAAGCGGCGCCCACGGCATCGCTGTACCAGGACTTCTTGCCCGACTCGAGCAGCCGCGCGACATTTTCCGCGACCGGCTTGCCCTCGGCCTTCATGCGCGCGACGGTGGGCTCGACGCCGGCAGCGTCCCACAGTTCGAACGGGCCCAGTTCCCAGTTGAAGCCCATGCGCATGGCCCGATCGATCTCGACGAACGTGTCGCTGACCTCGCCGATGCGGTTCGCCGAGTATGTCCACAGGTCGGAAAGTGTTTGCCAGAGGAACTGGCCGGCCTTGTCGTTCTTGTTTGGAGGCGCGCCTTCGAGTCCGAGCAGCGTACGCAAGCGCTGCGGCGTCTCCTCGATATTCTTCGCCATCTCCAGCGCCGGAAATTTCGCCTTCTGCCGCGGACGGTACTCGAGCGTCTTCCAATCAATGGCGAAGCGCTCTTCGCCCTGCTTTTTGTAGAAGCCGCCCTTAGTCTTATCGCCCAGCCACTTGCGCTCGAGCATCGCCTTGTAGAAGTCGGGGAGCTTCAGGTCGCTGCGTTCGTCGCGCAGGCTGGCGGTCATGTTGTTGACCACGTGCCCGAGGATGTCGAGGCCGACCATGTCGGTCAGGCGGAACGTTCCCATCTTCGGCCAGCCGACAGCGCTGCCGGTCAGCGTGTCAACCTCTTCGATGGAGAGATCCATTTCCTGCATCAGGCGCATGACGTTGAGCGCCGAGAACGTGCCGATGCGGTTGGCGATGAAGTTCGGCACGTCCTTGGCTTCGACGATCCCCTTGCCCAGCCGCACGTCGCAAAAGTGGGCGAGCGCGTTCATGGCGTCCCGGTCGGTGTCGGGCGTGGCGATAATTTCCAGCAGCCGCATGTAGCGCGGCGGATTGAAGAAGTGCGTGCCGAACCAGTGGCGGCGAAAGTCGTCGGAAAAGCCTTCGCTAATCTTGTGAACGGGCAAGCCGCTGGTGTTGGTGGTGACGATCGTCCCCACCTTCCGCACGGCTTCGACTTTCTTCAGCAGTGAGCGCTTGATGTCGAGGTCTTCGACTACGGCCTCGATGATCCAGTCGCATTCGGCGAGCCACTTCAGGTTGTCGTCGAAGTTGCCGATCGTGACCAGGCGCGCGAGCGATGGCTCGAAGAAGGCCGCGGGCTTGGACTTGACCGCCGCCTGCAATCCGGCTTCGGCGATCTTGTTGCGGGCTTTGGCGTCGGCGCCGGGCGGCACTATGTCGAGCAGGAACGACGGAACGCCGGCGTTAGCCAGGTGAGCGGCGATGCGGGCGCCCATGGTCCCGGCGCCAAGAACTGCGACTTTTTCAATGCGTTTCATGTGTTATCAGTGCGCTCGAGATGCGGAAGCCCGCGCGGGACGCGCCATCAGCTTCTTGCGGTGGAAACTATACCAGCATGCTTCGGGTGGATGCGATGAGCGAATTAGCGGTGATGGGCGCAAAAAATCACCCCTAAAAAGTTTACGGGGCGCGTTGTATAGATGTGGGGTGAGGATGGCACAACGCGCCCCTTATTAAGTTGTCTTGAGCATAGGGCAGGCAGTGAGCCGGGTCAAGAAAATCCGAAGAAAAAACACGTTATCAGTTCCATTTCGGGAACGCGATTTGTCACAACTCCGGATGTGCTGCGACGTACTTCTGCGCCAACTTCACCACTTCACGTTCGCCCTTGTAGGAGAGCTTGTTCGGCGCTTCGTCGAGCGGCAGCCAAAGCGCCTGGCGCACTTCGTGACGCATGGCCTCGGTGATGTCGCCGATCTTGCCCGCGCGATAAAGAAAGATGAAAAAGCTGACGATCTTGAAGACCTTCTCGCCGTCGCCCCAACTGCGGACGTAAACGTACTTGATATCGGCCAGCTTGCCGACGAGCGTTGCCTCAATCCCGGTTTCCTCCATCACTTCGCGCTGGGCGGCGGCTTTCGGACTCTCGCCGGGGTCCACCAGTCCCTTGGGAAGGGCCAAAACGCTGGGTTCGGTTTCGCCTTCTTTACGTTTTCCCTGCGGTTCAATGGCGGCAATCCACCACCGCCCCTGCATGCGGCGGAGCACCACACCCCCGGCGGAGAACTCGCGAGCCATGAAAACCGATTGTACGACCTGGTCGAATAATCCAAATTGGAACTGCCGCCTCGGGAATTCCTTGGGAAGTAACTCCCAGGGTGCAGGTTTCGTGTTACATTCTGCGCCAATGAACAGTCACGCTGAAGTTAGGATCGGCAGTTTGATTGCCGCCGCCGGCCTGATCTGGGCGGCGAAGATCGTGACTGACAACTTCACCGGCATCGACGCTTTCAGTTTCGCGCGGCTTCCGCGAGGCCCGCTGGAGTTATGTGCGATTGGAATCCTGATCTGGCTGCATGCCCAGTGGCGGAAGTCGGTCCGCCTGCACTAAGGCCCAGTAACTCCCTCCTGTCAAAAGCGAGGAGTCAGCGAAATCATTTTCCGCAATAGCAAAAGCCACGCCATAACGGCGCGGCTTTTTGCTGCCTAAAGCCTGACTCCCGAAAGCTAGTGCCCTTTGATCGCTATCAGCTTGTTGACCAGTTCGGTGTAATCCTTCTTTTCCACGCCGTGGACCTGCTTGTTGTACTCGTCGACCTTGCTCGAGTAATTCATGGAGCAGAATTTCGGTCCGCACATGGAGCAGAACGCCGCCTTGTAGTAGTCGCCACCGGGCAGCGTCTCGTCGTGCATGGAGCGGGCAGTTTCTGGATCGAGTGACAACGCGAACTGCTTTTCCCAATCGAACTTGTAGCGGGCAAAGCTGAGCGCATCGTCGCGGTCGCGGGCGCCCGGACGATGGCGCGCAATGTCGGCCGCGTGGGCCGCGATCTTGTAGGCAATGATGCCGTCGCGGACGTCTTTCTCGTTGGGCAGGCCGAGGTGTTCTTTCGGCGTGACGTAGCAGAGCATGGAGGCGCCGTACCAGCCGATCATCGCCGCGCCGATGGCCGACGTGATGTGGTCGTAGCCGGGAGCGATGTCGGTGACCAGCGGGCCCAGCGTGTAGAAGGGCGCGCCGTCGCACCACTCGACCTCAAGGTCCACCTGCTCCTTGATTTTGTCCATCGGGATGTGGCCGGGGCCTTCGATCATGGTCTGGACGTCGTGGTTCCAGGCGATCCTGGTCAGCTCGCCCAGCGTGCGCAGCTCCGCGAATTGCGCTTCGTCGCTGGCGTCGGCAACGCAGCCGGGGCGCAGGCCATCGCCGAGCGAGAACGAGACGTCGTATTTCTCGAAGATCTTGCAGATATCGTCGAAGCACTCGTAGAGGAAGTTCTGCTGGTGGTGGTGGGCCATCCACTGTGCCAGGATCGCGCCGCCGCGGCTGACGATTCCGGTGATGCGGTTCGAAACCATTGGCAGGTACTGGATCAGCACCCCGGCGTGGATGGTCATATAGTCCACGCCCTGCTGCGCCTGCTCCTCGATCACTTCCAGCATGATCTCGCGGTTCAGGTCCTCGACCCGCTTGACTCGCGAAATCGCTTCATAGATCGGCACCGTGCCCACCGGAATGGGCGAGTGACGCAGGATGGCCTCGCGGATTTCGTGGATACCGCCTCCGGTGGAAAGGTCCATCACCGTATCGGCGCCGTAGTGCACCGAGGTATGCAGCTTGCGCAGTTCCTCGTCCACATCGGAAGTGACGGCGGAATTGCCGATATTGGAATTGATCTTGCACTTCGACGCCACGCCGATCGCCATCGGCTCCAGTTCGGGATGGTTGATGTTGGCGGGGATAATCATGCGGCCGGCGGCGACCTCGTCGCGCACCAGTTCCGGCGTGATGTGCTCGCGCTGCGCGACGAAGTTCATCTCTTCGGTCACGACTCCCTTGCGCGCGTAGTGCATCTGCGAGAAATTCCGGTCACCGGACTTTGCCGCCTGGTCACGCCGCTTTGTGATCCACTCGGCGCGGGGCTTGAGTATCCATTCCGTCTGCTGGTGGCCGTTGCCGCCGTTATCTTTTACTTCACTCATGGGACTGGGAACTCCATTCAAACTCACAATTATACGCTCCCGAAATGGGAGCTCCGTGGGCTCCGAACCCCCGGTTTGTGACGCGCGAGGGCCGGTTCCCGCATCCAAGGTTGTGACTGAAATCAGAGACTTGCCGTGACCGCCTGATTGATTCTGGGCCCAGACGCAGGTAAAGTTCTGGTGGGGTGTTCTTCAGCAGCATGACCGACAAAAGCAAGTTCCTACGTTTCGGAGTCGCGATCGTGGTGATCGTGGTGTCCCTCGGATATCTCGCGTGGACCGGCGTCCGGGACACGCACGAGTACTACGTCACGATCAAAGAGTTGCAGGGGATGAACGATACCCGCTACGCCAAGCGGCTGCGCGTGGCCGGAAACGTTCTGCCCGGATCCATCAAGCGCCACGGTACTGAAGTGACGTTTTCGCTGAAGGAAAACGAAATGGTCTTGCCGGTTGTTTACAAAGGCAGCGAGGCCCTCCCCGACACGTTTAAGGACGATGCCCAGGCGCTGGCCTTTGGACGCTTCGGTCGCGACGGCGTCTTCCGCGCCAACCAGGTGCAGGCGAAGTGCGCCTCCAAGTACGCTCCCGCGCCGGGCCAGACGCAGCCGGCATCGGTCCCGATGCAGACTTCCCAATCCGGTGGCGCGCCCGCGTCGTCCGGCACGTCACGGTGAGTACGGACGAAAACTCGCAACCGCCGTCCGCTCCCATCCTCGTCCTGAAAGAAGTCACCAAACTATTCGGCCGGTTTGCCGCTTTGCGTGCGATTTCCGCCGAGTTCACGCCCGGACGGTTGTACGTCGTGCTCGGCGACAACGGGGCGGGGAAGTCCACGCTGCTGCGCGCCATCGCCGGACTGGCGCGTCCCACGCGCGGCGACGTCCAGGTACTGGGTTCGGCGAAGATTCATGAGGTGACCGCCCGCATCGGCTACATGGCCCACGCGCCGTTGCTTTACGACGAAATGGACGCCATGGAGAACCTGCGCTATGCGGCGCGGCTATATGGGATCAGCGATCCGGCGCGTTGCGAACAGGTGGTCCGCATGGTCGGGCTCGACCCAACCCTGGCGCGGCGCGTCGGTCAGTATTCGCAGGGTATGCGGCAGAGGCTGTCGCTGGCGCGCGCTGTCCTGAACGATCCCGAGTTATTGCTGCTCGACGAACCGTTTTCCAACGTGGACATCGTCTCGGCGCGCGAAATGGTCCGCCTGCTCGGGCAAATGCGCGACGCCGGCAAAACCATCCTCGTGGTGACGCACCAGCCCATCTTGCTGGAGGGCGTGGCCGATGAGTCGGTGGTGATGAGTGCGGGGCAGATCGTCGCCCGCGAGCGCGGCGTCAGCAGCGCCTACCGGCACGACGCGGCGGAGGTGCGCTGATGGCGACGTCGGCACTGTCAATCCCACCCTCCGCCAAAAGCGGGCGGAAGGGTGGGGCACCCACATTTGGCGACATCCTGCGCGCCACGCTGGCCAAGGACCTGCGCCTGGAGTGGCGCTCCAAGGAAGCCATCAACTCCATGCTGTTTTTCGCGCTGCTGGTGGTCGTGATCTTCAGCTTCGCTTTTGATCTGACAGCCGAGGAATCGCGCCGCATTGCCGGCGGATTGATGTGGGTGGCGCTGCTGTTCGCGGCCGTCGTTGCCCTCAACCAGACGTGGGCGCGCGAGTTGCGCAACCAGGCGCTGGACGCCTACCGAATTTCGCCCGCTCCTCCGGAAGCGCTCTTCCTCGCCAAGACCATCGGGAACTTCATATTCGTCATCCTGCTGGAAGCGCTGATGGCGCCGCTCTTCGTGATTTTCTACAACCTGCGCAGCGTCGGCCCGCCGTATCAACTGGCGCTGGCATTCGTGTTGGGAACTTGGGCGCTGGTCTCGAACGGGACGTTCTTCGCCGCCATGTCCATCCGCACGCGCAGCCGGGAAGTGATGCTGCCGCTGCTGCTGTTCCCGATTTCCATCCCCGCGCTGCTGGCGATGGTCAGCGCGACGTCGACCGTATTGACCGGGGAGGGCGACGCGCATCTCTCGCTCGTTTTTCTTGCAGTGTACGATGTAGTGTTCACGATCGTGGGGCTGTTCCTGTTCGAAACGGTGCTGCACGCAGAATGAAATCCTTCGTCATTTTTGCTCTCATCACGCTGGCGCTGCTGACCTTCGGCCTCTACCAGGCGCTGGTCGCCGCGCCCACCGAGGCCACGATGGGCGACGTGCAGCGCATCTTCTATTACCACCTGCCGTCGGCGATCATCGCCTTCCTTTGTTTCTTCGCGAACTTCGGTGCGTCGGTTTACTACCTGGCGAAACGCTGTCCTAAGTCCGACGCGGTTGCGGTTGCGACCGCCGAGGTGGGCATCGTATTTTGCACCGTCGTGTTGATTACAGGACCGCTGTGGGCGCGGCCGGTCTGGGGGATCTGGTGGACGTGGGACGCACGGCTGACCAGCACCCTGGTGTTATGGCTCATTTATGTCAGCTACCTGCTGCTGCGGCGTTATTCGGCCGCGGGACAGAACCCCGTCCTCTGCGCGGTGCTGGCGATTTTCGGCGCCGTGGACGTCGTCTTCGTATATATGTCGATCCGGTGGTTCCGCACGCAGCACCCCGCGCCCGTGTTTGGCGGTGGCGAGAATTCGGGCATCGATCCGCGCATGGCGCATGCGGTGTATTGGAACCTGCTTGCGTTCAGCGCCATGGCATTGCTGGTGATCTGGCTGCGTTACCGGTTGGAACGCCTGCGCCAGCAGGTGGACGAAGCGCACGCTACGCGCGCCATAGCCGGAGGTTCGCGATGAATTGGGTATACGTTGCCTATGCCGCTGCCTGGGCCATTCACATCGTTTATTTCATCACCCTCACGCGCGGCTACCAACGCGTCCGCCGCGACATGGAAGACCTTAACCGGCAATAGCACCGCGGCTGCCGGACGACCTAATCGTCCCCCGATATAATTTCCGGCAATCTTTAGCATCTTTTTACGAATTACCGCGTTTAATGAAGAGACAATCTACTTAGAGGTGTGTCGTGGGTGAACTCGGACTTCCTGAACTGCTGGTCATCTTTGGGATCGCGCTGCTGATCTTCGGGCCGAAGAAAATCGGCGAACTGGGCAAGGGGCTGGGCGAGGGCATCCGCCACTTCCGCTCCGGCCTGAAAGGCGAACCGGAGAGTGCCAAAGCCCCGGAGGCGCAGCCCGAGGCCCCCAAGCAGGCTTGATTCCCGCTACTTGGCGTCCTGCCATTTCTCCATGAACTTGCGCTGCTCGCGCTTGTTCACCAGCGCCTGGAAGATCGCGCGCAGTTGTTCGTAGGGAAACGTCCCAATCACCATCCGGTTGTTGATGATCAGCGTCGGCGTGGAGCGGACGCCGTGCGCGTATTTGTCGGATGTCTGGTCGTACTCCGCGCCCGTCTCGATGATCTGGCGCACCCGCTCCTGGAGCGCCGCGTCCGCCATCGCTGACTCCACTCCATAGCGGCGGGCGAGTCCGCTTCGCCATTCCGGATTGCGCTTCGCCGAGTTGTAGTTGGCGAAAATCTCGTCGTGAATGGCGGCGAATTTCTCGGGCCCAACGGCGGCGGCGATATACGCGACTTCGCAGGCGCCGGGATGCAGGTCCTTGGCGACCACGTGGTTGCACTTGCCCTCCAGTGGAAAAAATTGGAAGGCCACGTTCAGCTTGCCCTTGAATTCTTCTTTCAGCCGCTGCATCTGCTTCGACAGGTACAGGCAATCGGGACACAGGAAGTCGGCATACTCGATTACCTGGATGGGCGCGTCCTCGAAGTTCTCGGTGGCGCGCGCCGTCCAGTAGGGCGAAACCAGCGTCGGAGTTTTGACCGTGGGCAGGCTAAAGTACTGCTCAACCACTTTTGCGGCGGCGCTGCCCGACTGCGCTTCCTTCTTCGTAATGTGGTATTCGCGAAAACCGTAAGCCCCGACCGCGAGCAGAACGGCAAACGTCGCCAGGTACTTGGGCGACGGCCGCACCCATCTCTTCCATAGCGATGGGTCGTCTCGATCGATTCCAAACCGCCAGAACAGCACCAAGCTCACCAGCGAAAACAGGTAGTAGCCGCTGCACAGCAGGCACAGGCTGCGCGTCGCAATCACCGAGTAAGCGCCGAGCGACACCACGCCGATCGCGTTCAGCCACGCCAGCGAGTGGTTCGTGCGCTCGAACTTCTCCGACGGAAACAGCGCGCCCAGGCATACCAGCGCGCCCATGAACAAGCCGAAGTATCCCAGCGGCACGCCCGCCACCAGCGCCAGCGGGCTGAAGGCCGAACTGTTGCAGTTGAAGAATGCATTGATGTCGCAGAACGACCCGGCATAGATCGATGCCGGATAATTCGCGGCGAAGAAGTGCTGGATAGTGAGGGCGGAGAAGACGATCATACCCAGCCCGGCGGCGAAGCTGGCGTAACGGGGCCATCGATTTTCCAGGGTGAGGCTCGGCATAGCAGTCGAACCTAGGGCGGTTGTTCCGGGGCGGCTGTGATGCGCCGCACGCTTGACTGTGATAACCCGAGTAATCACAGCGCAAACCGGTTTTTCATTCATATAATTGGTCGCGCAGGGAAGGTGCGAGTTCTTATTCCCCCGATGTTGCGCAGAACCCTGCAAGCGCAGGGGACTGTTTCTTGGCTTAAAGGAGGGATTGTGAAAAAGGTTCATGCAATTTTGGCAGTAATCCTGGGATTGGCCGTGCTCATGGCCGTATCGGTTCCCGCGTTTGCCCAGGCGAAGACCCCGAAGGACACGATGGTCCTGACGGGAAGTCCGATGGGCGGCGTGAAGTTCAAGCACGAAGAGCATTCGAAGGGCCGTGGCATCAAGTGCGACGTCTGCCACCATGCCTCGAAGCCCGAGAAGGCGGCCAAGGTGGCGACGGAGTCGTGCGCCGACTGCCACGCCAAGACGGCTGCCGCTCCCATGAAGACCACCTACAAGCTGGCTTTCCACGATGCGATGGCCAAGAAAGGCACCTGCATCGACTGCCATACGGCCGAAAACGCCAAGGGCAAGAAGGCGCCGACCAAGTGCATGGAATGCCACCAGAAAGCGAACACGTAGTCCGGACCGGTTGTGCGGGAACGCGCCCTGCGGGGCGCGTTTTCTTGTGAGGCGTTAGCTTTTAGGCATTAAGCGTTAGGATGTGTCGCGTCGCTCCAGATGTCATTCGCTAACGCCTTACTCCTAAAGCCTAATGCCTGATTCCTACGGCATTCGGACCATGTACTGGCCGCAGTCGCCGAAGATCTTCAACAGTCCCGTCAGCCCGAGCAGGTCGCGGATGCGCTGGTTGAAGTTCACCAGGTGCAGCTCGCAGTTTTCCTTCCTGGCCGTGACGTAGAGCCGCACCACGGCGCCGATGCCCGAGCTGTCCATGTATTCAAGATGGGTGAAATCGAGCACGACCGCTGTTGCGCCCGGGATCAGCTTGCGCACTTCGTCCTTGAACTCCTCCGCGTATTCGGAGGTCAGGCGCCCGCTGCAGCGAACGACCGTCTCGGCTTCCCTGACCTGCGGACGGAGTTTCAGGCGGCGCGAGGGCGATGGAACTGTAGACATGGAAGCTCCTGGCCGGAAACCCCACGCTTCCGGCGGTGCGAAGTGCAGGGATTGTACATCGAAAACCAGGCGCTTGGCTCAAGTCGCATGGCGCAAGGCAAGACGAGGCGCAGGCGGGTCGTACAATAAGGAGTTTCCCGAGGACTGAAATGAAATTACGCGCGCTGGGTAAGTCCGGTCTCATGGTGTCGCCTCTATGCTTCGGCGGAAACGTTCTGGGCTGGACCGCCGACGAACCAACGTCAATCAAGCTGCTCGACGCGATGCTCGCCTCAGGCGTGAACTTCGTCGATACCGCCGATAGCTACTCGGCCTGGGTCGCACGCCATCAAGGCGGCGAGTCGGAAAGCGTGCTCGGCAGGTGGCTGAAGAGCCGCGGCAATCGCGAGCGGGTCATCCTGGCGACCAAGGTCGGATCCGACATGGGCGGCGGCAAGATGGGTTTGTCGAAGCCCTACATTCTCCGCGAGGTGGAAGACTCGCTGCGCCGCCTGCAGACCGACTACATCGATCTGTACCAAACGCACCGGCCCGACATCGGCACGCCCGAAGAAGAGACGCTCAGCGCCTACGCTGAGCTGGTGAAGCAGGGGAAAGTCCGCGCCATCGGCACCTCGAATTACAACGCGGCGCAACTCACGAACGCGCTCGCCGTCAGCCGCCAGCACGAGTGGCCGCGCTACGAGAGCCTGCAACCCAATTACAACCTCTACGACCGCGCCAATTACGAAGGCGAGTTGGAGCCGATCTGCCTGAAGGAGGGGATCGGCGTGATTCCGTACTTCGCGCTGGCAGCGGGTTTTCTGACCGGCAAATACCGCTCGGAGGCTGACTTGGCGCAGCGCGCGCGCGGCATGTTCGTGAAGAAATACCTGACCGAGCGCGGCTTCGGCATCCTGGCGGCGCTCGATGAAGTTGCCAAGGAGTGTGGCGGAACACCGGCGCAAGTCGCGCTGGCCTGGCTGCTGGCACGGCCGTCGATCACCGCGCCGATTGTGAGCGCGACCTCGGTCGAACAGTGGAACGAGATCGTCGGCGCCGCGGAGCTCA
>DAISJI010000053.1:0-11772 GCA_036821585.1 Terriglobales bacterium | reverse complement strand
AAAAATTAAAAGGGCTGCGACATTGGTTATGCTCTAGCCACCCGCTCCTGCGAGGGAGCTGGCAGCGTGGAGACATGTACCATCGCAGCCCTTGATGCAGTCTGTGCTTTCGCACTTCCGAACCCCGGCAGACCCTTCGCAAGACTGTCGGTTTTTTCGGGTCCGGCCGCCTAGCGAGTCACCCCGCCCGACGCACCACCCAGCTTATTTCGGACTGGCAACGTATTATAGAAGCCAACCCTTTCAGCCATTGACTGTGAAACCGTAACATCGGTTATGCTCTAGCCGCCAGCTCCTGCGAGAGAGCCTACGACGTGGAACATGTACCGTTACAGCTCCTGATGCAGCCGCTGCTTTCGCAGCTTCGAACCCCAACCTTCCCTCGCAGGACTGTCGGTTTTTTCCGGTCCGGTCACCTAGCAAGTTGCCTTGCCCGGCAGGCCACCCAGCGTATCTCGGATCGGCTACTGTTTAGGTTGCCAACCCTTTCCGCCGTCAACGTGTCTGATACTACAGTAGAAACGCCCTTCGTCAACACCCAAGATGTGTGCAAACCGCATTTTTGTTGGGGTTTTCGCAAGCTGTGGAAAAAAAACGATGTTCTCAGCTTGCGACCGGAAAATTCCGGGATATCCACAGTTATTTCCACTAAATCATAGCTATTTGAGTTTTCCACCGTTCGCATCCAAATAGTGTCTTGACCTTGCTTTCCTGTTTCGCGCATTGTGGAGGTGAGCAGATGCAGGACTTGGTCGCTTACGTCGACGGCAGCTCCCACGGCAATCCGGGACCCTCCGGAATTGGCGTCGTCATCACTGACTCCGACGGACGTAAGTCCACGCTGGCGCGCTGGATTGGCCGCCAGGACAACAACGTTGCCGAATACGTTGCCCTGCTGGAAGCCCTGCAATTCGCTCTCGGCAAGCGCGCGCGCTCGTTGCACGTCTTCACCGACTCGCTGATCATGGTCAAGCAGATGACGGGCGTTTACAGCTGCCGGACAGCGCCGCTCCATTCCCTGAACTGGACTTGCCGCAAGCTGGCCCGCTCCCTGAGCTTTACCATCGCGCATGTGCCGCGGCACGAGAACTCGGAAGCCAACCGCCTCGCCAACGACGCGGTCCATAGGCGCCGGCGCACCGAGCGCTTCATCACCGCGCCGGTCCTCACTTAAATTTTTTCCGGATTTCAGCCGTCCTAGGCGTGTCGCAGGGTAAAGAACCATGCCACGGTCAGGACGATCAGGATGCCAGTTGTTGCCCAGGTAACGATGTTGTAGAAGGGCGTGTTGACGTGCTTCCCCATCAACTCGGGTTTATTGATAAGCAGCACCATGAAGATGAGCACGAACGGGAGGGCAATGCCATTCAGCACCTGCGAGAAGAGGATCACCTTGATATACGGGAGGTTGGGTACCAGGATCACCCCAGCGCCCGCGACAATCAGGATGGTGTAGAGCCAATAGAATACCGGCGCCTCGCGGAATTTCTTGCTTACCCCGGACTCAAAACCCAGGCCCTCGCACACCGAATACGCGGTTGAAATCGGCAGGATACTGGCGGCAAAGAGCGAAGCGTTGAACAGTCCGAGCGCAAAAAGAATATAAGCATATTGACCCGCCAGGGGCTTGAGGGCCACCGCAGCCTGGGCGGCGTTGTCGATGTTCTTGATGCCGGCGTGATGCAGGGTTGCCGCGCAGGCGACCACGATGAACCACGCCACCACGATGGCAAATACGCAGCCGAAAATCACGTCGACCTTGGAAGCCCTATACTGCCGCGCGGTCACCCCTTTTTCCACGATCGAAGCTTGCAGGTAGAACTGCATCCACGGCGCGATGGTGGTACCCACCACGCCAATGGTCATGTACAGGTAGGTTGAGTCCGACCAGACATGCCGGGGGGGCGGGGTCACGGTGCTCACCAGCGCATCGAGCCAGGCCGGTTTCGCGAATACACCGGCGACGATGTAGGCGACGTAAAAAAACGAGGCCAGCAGGAAGACCTTCTCCACGCTCTTGTAACTGCCTTTGACCACGATCAGCCACACGAACGCTGCCGCGAGCGGGACGCTGACGTATTTCGAGATTTGGAATAATTCAAGGCTGCTGGCGATACCCGCAAATTCGCTGAGGACGTTGCCGAAGTTGATCACCACCAGCGCCAGCATCATGAAGAAGGTGGTACGGAAGCCGTACTCTTCACGAATCAGGTCGCTGAGGCCCTTGCCGGTCACGGCGCCCATGCGCGACGCCATCTCCTGCACCACGATGAGAGCGATCATGGTGGGAATGATGGTCCACAGCAGCGAGTAGCCATATACCGCACCGGCTTGCGAATAGGTGAGGATTCCCCCGGCGTCGTTGTCCACATTCGCCGTGATAAATCCCGGACCCACTACCGCGAAGATCAGCAGCAGGCGGATCTTCCATCGCTTTAGGGTGCGCATCATCCATGACCGGTCGCAATAGGATCGAACTGCGGCACCCAGAATAAACGCCGAGTTGAATTCACGCTACCCCGCGTTTCCCTAATTCTGGAAATTTGGAGTGTGCCTGCGGATCGGCGCTCCGCACTTCCAGCCCTGTCGAGGAGGAAACAAAGCGAGCAAGGTCCCAAGCGGTTCATCGCCGGCAGTGTATTCACTGCTAAAATGGTTGCCAGTGACACTTCCCATTCGCCTTATTGCCATCGACATCGACGGCACCCTGCTGGACAGCCGGTTCCAAGTCTCCGAGGCCAATCTGTCGGCCCTGCGAAAAGCTCACGAATCGGGAGTCGAGATCACCCTGGTGACCGGACGACGGCACGCTTTTGCCATGCCGATTGCCGATGCCCTGGGCTTTCCCCTGTGGCTGATCAGTTCTAACGGCGCGGTCACCAAGTCCACCGCGGGCGAGCTCTTTCACCGCGACCTGCTTCCGGCCAAGACTGCGCGCAAGCTGCTCGGGCTGATGGAGGAGTATCGAGGGAGCGCCGTCGTCACCTTCGACCGGGAAGACCGCGGCGCGCTGGTGATTGAGCGGTCCGACGAGTTGCACGGCTCGATCAGCCGCTGGATGGAAAAGAACGCGGCCTATATCTCGCAGGTAGTGCCGCTGGAAGATTGCCTGGTGACCGATCCTATTCAAACCATGTTCTGCGGGTCGATCGAGCGGATGCGCGGCGCCCAGGAGCGTCTGGCGGCAAGCGGCATGGACGATGAGATCACCGTGCTCAAGACCGAGTATGAGGCGCGCGACCTCACGATTATTGACGTCCTGAACCACGCCTGTTCCAAGGGCCATGCAGTGGAGCGCTGGGCTCACCGCCGCGGCATCAAGCCGGAGCAGGTGATGGCCATCGGCGACAACTATAACGACGTGGAAATGCTCGAGTTTGCAGGTATTCCTGTGATTATGGGAAATGCCTGTCAAGAGTTGCTCCGGGCCGGGTACAATCCCACAGGCACCAACGACGAGAGCGGTGTAGCCGGAGCCATTGAGCGCGTTCTCAGCTTGAGCGTGGCGAAATCGTAGTCCGTAGGCGGTAGTCCGGAATACGGCATGTGTAATCCGCAGACGTAATAATAATGAAGAAAAGTGCAAAACTCGCTTTGATGGCGGTCCTAGCGGCGGGCGTGTGCCGCGCTTCCGACGAAGCTCCCGCGACGGCGCCGATCTCCGCCGAGAACGCAACCCCGGGCATTGTGTACGTCGCGACGCTGCAGAACGGCTTCAGCATTCGCTTCGACCATCGCGGCCAGCGCAACGATGCGTCGCGCCTGTTCCTTAGCGCGGACGAAAACAGCTACCTCGACGTCCCCACCTCCCAGATCGCGGAATTGTCCGAGGAGAAACTTCCGGCGAAACCGTTGGAAGCGCCCAAGCCGGTGAAGATGGATATCCCCACCGCAATCGCGGCCGCCAGCGACAAGCACGGCATCGACGCCGACCTGCTTTACAGCGTGATTCGCGCCGAGAGCGGCTTCAATCCGCGTGCGGTATCGAACAAGGGCGCGCAGGGACTGATGCAATTGATGCCCGGAACGGCCAGCAAGCTCGGTGTGCAGGATGCGTTCGATACCCAGTCCAATGTGGATGGCGGGACCCGCTACCTGCGCGAGCTGCTCGACCGCTATCACTATGACCTGACCAAGGCGCTCGCGGCTTACAACGCGGGGCCGCAGCGGGTGGAGCAGTATCACGGTGTTCCGCCCTACCGCGAGACGCGCGCCTACGTGGCGCGGATCATCCGCGAGTACAACCAGAAGAAGCGGACGCAGATGGCGGCGGAGAAGAACGCCCGAGCGCAGAAGAAATCCGCTGCCAACGGCACCGCTTCCACTTCGGGTTCATAAAGCGCGTGCCGTCACATTGACCATTTCCCTTCCCCTCGTTTAGTGTGGCGCGCGGGCCGCATTCCGCCCTTAAATTGAATGAAGCGCAAGCAGATCATCGTTCTCCTGGTTGTTTTCGTCGTGCTGGGTGCGCTCGTGTACCTGCAAATCCGCACCTGGCGCCGCTTCGACTGGCAGAAATTCAAGGAAGGCAGCGAAGGAATCAACTGGCTGCGGGTACTTTCCGCCATTGCGCTGATCTACCTGGCCGACTTTCTGCGCGCCGTACGCTGGAAGATATTCCTGCGGCCGAGCGCTCCCAACGCGAACTGGCGTGGCCTCATCGCTCCCCAGTACGTGGGCTTTACCGGGCTGGCGCTCCTGGGGCGTCCCGGTGAATTCATCCGGCCTTACCTGATCGCGCGCCGCGAGAACCTGACCTTCGCCTCGCAGGTCGCGCTCTGGTTCGTCGAGCGCGCATTCGATACCGGATCGGTGACCGTAATGCTCGCGGCCGACCTCTTCCTCGTCCCCGGCATGAGAGACGATTACCCGAAATGGCAACCGTTCGGGTATGGCCTGATCGCCCTGTTTCTCGGCTTCGTAGTGCTGCTGGTTGCGCTGGCAAAACGTGGACCTGCAATTTCTTCCTGGGTTTGCCGGCGCATCTCGATGTTTTCCGCGACGCTGGGAACCAAGATCGAGGCCCGGCTGCGTTCCATGGCCTCGGGGCTGAATGCGATCCGGGACTTCCGCTCGTTCACGGAGTCGGCCGCCCTATCCCTGCTTATCTGGGTGGTGATTGCCTTTGCCTACCGGCAGGTGACCCACGCCTACCCGGTGGCGACAGGGCTTCCCGACCTCAATCTGCGGGAGGTCGTCCTGCTGATGGCGGCCAGCATCGCCGGCGGCGTCATTCAATTGCCGGTAGTAGGCGGCGGCTCGCAACTGGCGACCATCGCCGTCCTCAGCCAGACTTTCGGCTATGCGGACAGTCCGGAGTTGGCGGTGAGTTGCGGGATGCTGCTGTGGCTGGTGACCTTCATGTCGGTAACGCCGCTCGGACTGGCGCTCGCCCGCTATGAGCATGTGTCATTGCGCAAGCTGACCGAGGAATCACAGGAAGCGGAGCACGCCATCGAGGCAGGAATCGTCCATCCGGAAGCCGCCGCCGATCCCGACGCGCATTAAGCCCTTTCACGCCCGCATCCACTCAGTATCTGGCCAGCGGTCCTGTTTCCTCACATCCGGGATTCCCGGCTGGTAAAATGTGGCGTTCGCAGCAGCGCTGTGGATTTCAGTGTGACTTCGGCATGAAGTGTCCTTTTTGCGCCTTCGAAAACGATAAGGTGGTGGACTCGCGCGAGAGCAAGGAAGGCGAGTCGATCCGCCGCCGGCGCGAGTGTCTGAAGTGCGGCAAGCGCTTCACCACCTACGAGCGCATCGACGAAATCCCGTACATGGTGATCAAGAAGGACGGCCGCCGGGAAAAATTCGAGCGCCAGAAAGTTCTGAATGGCTTGCTCCGCGCCTGCGAAAAGCGTCCGATTTCCATGAGCAAGCTCGAGCAGATCGTGGACGACGCCGAGAACTACGTGATGGAATCGCCCGACCGCGAACGCAAGACGAGCGAGATCGGCGAGCTGATCATGAACCGGCTGCGCAAGTACGATAAGGTCGCGTACGTGCGTTTCGCCAGCGTGTATTTGGATTTCAAGGACGTGCAGGAGTTCATGAGTGAGCTCAAGGACCTGCTGAAGACGCAGTCCAAGGAGCCGGCGGCAGCGGAGAAACCAAAAGCAAAACCGGTTACACAGTAGAGTCGCCCTTGGTGGGAATGGCGAACTTCGGACCAGTTCGGGAACTGCAATACCAATTTCAAAAGCGCCGAAACACAGGAGTGGCGCATCCAATCAGCGTTCAGCACACGCCGACTGACGACTGAAAACTGACGACCGGCGACTGATTTTTCATGGCATACGATGTCACATTGATTCCGGGCGACGGCATTGGGCCGGAGGTAAGCGCCGCCGCCGTGCGCATCCTCGAAGCGACGGGCGTGAAGTTCAACTGGGACCGCCAGGAAGCCGGCGCCGACGCTTACGAGAAGTACCACGAGTACCTGCCGCAGTCGCTGATCGACTCGTTCGAGCGGACCAAAGTTGGGCTCAAAGGGCCGATCACGACCCCGATCGGCGGCGGGTTTTCCAGCGTTAACGTGGCGCTGCGCAAGCGGTTCACGCTCTACGCAAATTTCCGGCCCATCCGCAATCTTCCCCACATCCCCACGCGCTATCCCGACGTGGACCTGATCATCATCCGCGAGAATACCGAGGGACTGTATTCCGGGATCGAGCATGAAGTCGTGCCGGGGGTGGTGGAGAGCCTGAAGATCATCACCGAGAAGGCGTCCACCCGCATCGCGCGCTTCGCTTTCGAATACGCGCGCAAGAACAAGCGTCGCCGCATACATTGCATCCACAAGGCCAACATCATGAAGCTGTCGGACGGCCTGTTCTTGCGATGCACGCGCAATATCTCCAAGGAATACCCGGAGATCACCTACGGCGAGCACATCGTGGACAACACCTGCATGCAACTGGTGACGAACCCCTACCAGTATGACGTGCTCGTGCTCGAAAACCTGTATGGCGACATCATCAGCGACCTGTGCGCGGCGTTTGTCGGCGGATTGGGACTGGTGCCGGGCGCGAATTACGGCGACGGCTGCGCGATTTTCGAAGCGGTGCATGGTTCGGCCCCCGATATTGCCGGCAGGAACATTGCCAATCCCACGGCGATCCTGCGCTCGGGCGTGCTCATGCTGCGTTACCTCGGAGAACAGGAAGCGGCCAACCGCATCCGCGCCGCGATCGAGAAGGTATATCGCACCAAAGAGAAGCGCACTCGGGACGTGGGCGGCACCGCCACGACCAGTGAGTATTCCGACGCCGTCATCGAAGCCATGCAGGAAGAGCCTGTCGAAGAGCCGGCCATAAGATAGGTGTTTGGGATCCGGAAACAGGATTGGCGAAGCCCGGCTCTGGGCCGGGCTTTGGTCGTTTTACAGGTTCTGCAACCGGCCGTGGCTCTGGTAAAATCAGACGCTTGCGTGGGGCGGAGATCGTCGAAAAACGAAGTGGTTTTCGACCGGGTGTGTACTCCGCATTCACGCCTGCGATTGACCTCAATCGGAAAGGAGCCGGACTCTGAAGTCGCTATCCACGCCGTATAACCAAGGGCTGCATCGGTTCGCGGCCTTCACCGCGTTCTGGACCTTCGTGCTCATCATTGCCGGCGCGCTCGTCACCAGCAACGATGCCGGGCTCTCCGTTCCCGACTGGCCCACTTCCTTCGGTTCCCTCTACAGGCTGCCGCCCATGGTTGGGGGCGTGAAGTTCGAGCACTCGCACCGCATGATTGCCGAGTCGGTCGGTCTGCTTACGATCATTCTCGCGGTGTGGCTGTCGCGGACGGACCACCGGCCCTGGATGCGCAAGCTGGGTTGGGCCGCGCTGGGCACGGTTATCGCGCAAGGCATTCTCGGCGGCATCACGGTGCTGCACTTCCTGCCGCCCAGTGTTTCCTCCGCCCATGCCGCGCTGGGCCAGACTTTCTTCTGCCTGATCGTCGCCATATGGCTGTTCTCCGGCCGCATATGGGTCGAGGAGCCGCGCCAGAACCTGCCCACCAGGAAACCCAGCATCCAGGTGCTGACCGGCCTGGCCGTGACGTCGATTTATGTTCAGCTAATTCTCGGAGCCGCATTCCGGCATCACGGCATCAAACTTCTGCCGCACATCATCAGCGCCGCCGTGGTGACCTTTGTCCTGCTGTGGACGGTGGTGCGCGTGCTGACCGAATATCCGCTAGTGGACCAACTCCGCAAACCCGCGATCGCGCTCCTGTCGCTGCTGATGGTGCAGCTCGGGCTGGGCTTCGCTTCATGGGTAACGCGCGTGGAGTGGGGCCGCGACGCGGTGCAACCGGAGACGGCAATGGTCTGGACCACGGTAGCGCACGTTTCCGTGGGCGCGCTGCTGCTGGCGACGGCCGTGGTACTGGCAATCCAGGCGTGGCGGCACGTGGCGATTCCGACCGCGGAACGAATCCCGAACCGTGAACCGAGACCCGTGGCCATATGAGCACTGCAACTCCTGCGCTCGCCGTTCCCCGCAGCTCCGCGGCCGCGCTGGCGCGCGATTATGCGGAACTGGTGAAGTTGCGCGTCACCTCGCTGATCGTGATGACGGCGTGGACCGGCTACTTCCTGGGCTGCGCGAAGTCGGGCGTGTCGTCGGTGGGATGGGGCCTGTTGCACGCGTTACTTGGGATTGGACTGGTGTCGGGCGGTACGGCGGCGCTGAATGAAGTCGTCGAGCGTGACGTCGATTCGCTGATGCGGCGTACGGCGGGACGTCCGTTGCCCGCCAAGCGCATGAGCGTCGCGCAGGCAACGATCATCGCCAGCACCATGGTATTCGGCGGGGCGGCCTACCTGGCGCTGACCACCAACCTCCTGACCGTTGCCCTGACCCTGGGTACCGCGCTGGTTTATCTGGGCGCCTACACTCCGCTGAAAAAGGTCTCCCCGATCTGCACCTTCATCGGCGCCATTCCGGGGGCGATGCCGTCGCTGCTGGGCTGGACCGCGGCCCGCGGAATCGTCGAGGCGGAAGGTTTGGTGCTGTTCGCAATCGTCTTTTGCTGGCAGTTTCCGCACTTTTATTCGATTGCCTGGATGTACCGCGAGGACTACGCGAACGCCAAGATCCGCATGCTGCCCGTAGTGGAAGAGAACGGCGTTTGGACGCGGCGCGAAATCATCGGGTACTCGCTGGCGCTGATTCCGGCGACCATGCTGCCGGCGCTGATGCACATGGCCGGACGCGCCTACCTGGTCTCGGCGATGGTATTGGCCGGGGCGATGCTGTGGTACGCGATGAAGGCGAGCATGAGCCCGCCGCCGATGTCGTCTCCGCAGGCGAGAGTGCACGCGCGCAACCTGCTCAAAGCGACGGTCATTTACCTTCCGCTGCTCTTCGCAGCCATGATGCTCAACGCTTTATCGTAGAATTGCGTGTGGCCTCCAACACCGCTGACCTGCTGAATAAATCCGCACCGCATACGGAAACGCAAGCCGTGATCCGGGTGGAGGAATTGCGCCACCTCTATGGCGACCGGGCCGCTCTCGACGGGGTCAGCTTTGACGTCAATCGCGCGGAGATCTTCGGGCTGCTGGGCCCCAACGGCAGCGGCAAAACCACCCTGTTCCGCATCCTCTCCACGCTCATGTTGCCCAGCGGCGGGCGGGCGGTGATCGCCGGCTTCGATGCCGCGCGCGATGCCTCCAGCCTGCGCAAGCACATCGGCGTGGTCTTCCAGGCGAAAAGCATCGATATCAAGTTATCGGCGCAGGAAAACTTGTGGCACATCGGGCATCTCTACGGGCTCTCCGGCAGCGCCTTGAAGCAACGCATAGCCGAGATGCTGGGCAGGGTCGGGCTGGCAGACCGCGCCCATGACCGCGCCGAAACTTTTTCCGGCGGCATGCAACGGCGCCTGGAACTGGCCAAGGGGCTGCTCCACCATCCCTCGGTGCTCCTGCTCGACGAGCCGACCACTGGCCTGGATCCCGGCGCGCGTCACGATCTCTGGCAGTACCTGCACACGCTGCGCGATGAAGAAGGCGTGACCGTTCTCGTCACCACGCACCTGATGGAAGAGGCGGAACGCTGCGACCGCCTGGCCATTCTCAGCGAAGGAAAACTGGTGGCGCTGGGTACGCCCGCGGAGTTGAAGTCGGAGATTGGCGGCGACGTAATCCTGCTGGACGCCAAGGATTCCGACTCGCTGGCACAGAAAATCCATGTGCGTTACGGCATCGAGGCCACCGTGATCGCTGGAAAGGTGCGCCTGGAGCGGGACCAGGGCCATCGGTTTGTCACCGACGTGGTCGAGGCGTTCCCGGGCGAGATTGAAAGCATTTCCGTCAGCAAACCGAATCTGGAAGACGTGTTCATCCATCGCACCGGACACCGATTCTGGACGGAGAGCGAGAAGGAAGGAATTTGAAATTTTCAAATTTCAAATTTGAGATTCAAGAATGTCTGCATACGCTCAACCTATGACGCCGCCGGTACAGGTTGGGACCATGGTCCCCACTCTCTCCCTCTGGTGGCGCGAGATCGTGCGCTTCTACCGGCAACCGAGCCGCGTGGTCGGCGTCATTGCCTCGCCGGTGCTGTTCTGGGTCGTGATCGGCTCCGGGTTCGGCACCAGCTTTCGCGGTGGACAGGGTCACGGGAACGAGCACTATCTCGATTATTTCTTCCCCGGCGCGCTCATCATGATCGTGCTCTTCACCTCGATCTTCACCATGATGAGCGTGATTGAAGACCGCAAGGAAGGCTTCCTGCTCAGCGTGCTGGTGGCGCCGGTACATCGGTCGGTAATCGTGCTGGGCAAGGTGCTGGGCGGCACGACACTCTCGACGGTGCAGGGCCTGGTCTTCCTAGTATTTGCCCCGCTGCTGGGTGTGCACTTCGGGCTGGAGGAATTCGGGCTGATCGTGCTGGCTGTGTTTCTGACTTCCTTTGCGCTGACCGCGCTGGGATTCGCCATTGCCTGGCCGATGGATTCCACACAGGGCTTTCACGCCGTCATTAACCTGTTTCTAATCCCTCTGTGGCTGCTGTCGGGTGCGCTGTTTCCGCTAACCGGGGCATCGGGCTGGATAAGGCTGCTGATGCGGATCAACCCGCTCACCTACGGCACCGAAGCGCTGCGGGCGCTGCTCTTCCCTGCCAGCGCGGTGTTTTCCGCCAGCCTGTGCCTGATCGTCCTCGCGGGATTTTCGATTGCCATGTTCGCGATCGCGTTTGCCATTGCGAATCGGCGAACCACCAAGCCGGCGGCGTAATCAAATCATGTCGGACTACGGAATTTTTCCCATCATCAACGCCTGCCTGAACGGCACCAGCGCGGTGCTGGTCGCCACCGCGCGGGCGCAGATCCGGCGCGGAAAAATCGCCACCCATCGGGCGCTGATGATCGCCGCAGTGTGCACGTCGAGCCTGTTCCTGGTTTCCTACGTCTGGTACCACACGCACGTCCCTTTTGGCAGCATGCACTTCCAGGGACAGGGTTGGTCGAGACCGCTCTACTTCACCATCCTGATCAGCCACACCTTTCTGGCCGCCGCGATCGTGCCGCTGGTCATCATCACCCTGACCCTTGGGCTCCGGCGCCGCGACGCCAAACACCGGGCCATCGCCCGTTGGACCTATCCGCTCTGGATTTATGTGTCCAGCACAGGCGTGATTATCTACCTGATGCTCTACCATCTGTTCCGCGCATGAATTCCTCGCCCGCACGACATCCGTCCGACCCGCGGCTCGGCCCCAAAGCTACCGCCGGGATGATTGTCTTCTTTCTCGCCTGGGTTGCGGTGGT
>DAISJI010000052.1:9522-11900 GCA_036821585.1 Terriglobales bacterium | reverse complement strand
ATCAAGTACCCGCCCGCCAGCGCGAACAGCACATCGGGTGACCAGGCGGCCAGCACAGGGGGCAACTGGTTGGCGTTGCCCATCGCTTCGAACAGTCCCGCCGCGATGAAGTACACGACTGCAATTCCGATGGCCGTCGCCACTCCCGCTACCGTGCCGCGCTTGCCCGTCGAGAGCGCAAACGGCACCGCCAGCACCGCCATCACAAACGTGATGATCGGGAAGGCGAATTTCTTCTGCAATTGCACCCGCAGGCGGACCACGTCGAAGCCGCTCTGTTGCAGGTCGTGGATGTAATTCTTCAGCTCGTTGTAATTCATCTCCGACGACTGCTTCACTTCCTTCTTGAAGTAGTTGGGCGGCTCGCGCAGTTCGGCGAAAGTACGGACGTCGAAGGTGTCGTAATTCTCGATCGCCGTTCCCTGGAATCTCCGCGCCCAGCCCTGTTCGAAGACCCACTTCTCGAGGTTCTCGTTCCAGTGCGCGCGCGAGGCATAAATGCGCCGCGTCAGCGCGAACGTCTTCGGATCGAACTCGAAGATGGAGAGGCTGCCGAAGCGGTTCTGGTCGGGCTCGTAAAACTCGTAGTACCAGATCGACGATCCCTGCCCGAAAATCCACTTGCGGTCCGGACGCAGGTAGGTCTGCGCCGGCTTGCCCTTGATCTCATTGCGCAGCGCGTCCTGCCGCTTGTTCGCCTTCGGCAGGTAGAACTGGTCGAAGAAGAAGAGGCCGGTGGCGATGATGGCGGCGAGCACCAATACCGGCAGGATCACGCGATAGATGCTGATGCCGGTGGCTTTCATCGCGGTGACTTCGTTCGTCCGCTGCATGATCCCGAACGTCACCAGCACCGCCAGCAGCACGCTCATGTGCGCCGTGTTGTAGAGGAAGTACGGCGTCACGTTGAGCAAGTACTCGCCCACCAGCACCAGCGGAACGCGGTTGCGCACGATGTCGCCGAGCAGCTCGAAGAAGGTAAAAACCAGCATGAGCGTTAGAAACGAAGCCAGGATCATGCCCAGGTAGAGCATGAAATCGCGCAGGATAAAATCATCCAGCAGGAGCGGGAAGCGCGCGCTGAACCAGCGTTTGCGGCTGGCGGCGCGTTCGAACGCTCCGCCTTCGCCGATGGCTTCAGGCATGCCGGTCTTGAGCCGCAGCTTCAGCTTCGCGAACAACGCGCGCGGCGACCAGAGGTTGATGGGGGCACGTTCGGAACGCCATAGCAGGAAGATTCCGCCAATGAAAAAGACGACGTTGCCGAACCACATGCCCGGCGCCACCGGAATTTTCCCTTGCCGCGCCAGCGACATCCCGCCCAGCGCGCAGAAGTAATAAAGGAACACCAGCCCGATGGTCAGGACAAAGCCGGTACTCTTGCCGCCCTTTTTCGCCGACAGTCCCAGCGGAATTCCCACCAGCGCCAGCACGATGCAGGCGGTGGGCAGCGCGAGCCGCCGGTGAAACTCGATGGCAAACGTGCGCTGGGTGCCCCGGTCGGAAATCTGGGTGCCCCGGTCTGCCCCGGTGTTGGGCAGAGCCTGCCCTGAGCCTGCCGAAGGGCCGGGGGTGTTCGTCTTGTTCATGCGTCGCCACAAGTCGCGCATCGGCATTTGCGCCGCGGGCGTCACTTCCTGCGTCTGCGTTTGCGCACCCGGAAGCTGGATCGGAATATCGGTTTCGCTGAACGTCGAAATCGCGTACTGGTCGGAGCGCTTGGGGTCCACTTCGTGCGACGAGCCTTCTTCCAGGTGCAGCCGCAGCTTTTCGGGTCCCTCGGCGACCACCACTCCCGATTTCGCCAGCGTGATCTTGGGCGCCGACGGATTGCCGATGTCGGCCAGAAACACGCCCTTCCACGCCGCCGCGCCCTGTCCCGTGCTCGCGTCCTGCACGTAGAGCACGACGTTTTTGAAGTCCTCGTAGAAGACGCGAGGCTGGATTTCGAACGAAACCTGGCTGCTCTTCAGCCGGTTCTGCAACTGCGCCAGCGCGCCCGCCGACCGCGGCGCAATCAGGACGTTGTTCACCATCGCCAGCAGCCATGCCGTAATCACGAACACCGACAGAATGCGTACGAACGTTCCCGGCCCGATGCCGCTGGCCCGCATGGCGGTGATTTCGCTGTCGGCCGCCAGCCGGCTCAATCCGATCAGGATCCCCACCAGCACGCCCATCGGAATCGTGACGGTCAGGGCAGTCGGCAAAGTAAGAAAGAAGATTTCCGCCACGCTGGGCAGGGGCGCGCTGTTGCGGACCACCAGCTCGAGAATGCGTCCCAGGTCCCGCATGAATACGACGAAGGTGAACACGCTCGCGCCGATCAACGCGTGCGAGAGCACTTCGCCGAGGATGTAGCGGGTCAGGATGCGCAT
>DAISJI010000052.1:6953-9422 GCA_036821585.1 Terriglobales bacterium | reverse complement strand
TCTGCGCCAGTCTAACAGTGGCGACACTGCCCGCAAAGCGTGGCCGAAGCGATTTGCGGCTCTCCCCTCAATGTGCTTTACTCGTTCTTCCGCCGCACTCGCAGTTAAGCCAATCGTCCGCACCCGCGCGAGGCGGCTGACGACTGACGACCGGCGGCCGACGACTATTCATGGCCTCCATCCGCGTCGCCATCCTCTGGCACATGCACCAGCCCTTTTATAAGGACCTGGTCAGCGGCGAATACCGGCTTCCCTGGGTGCGCCTGCACGCGCTCAAGGACTACTACGGCATGGTCAAGCTGCTGGACGAATTTCCCGGCGTCCACCAGACTTTCAACCTGGTGCCGTCGCTGATAGCGCAAATCCAGGACTACGTTTCCGGCGCTGCGCGCGACCCGTTTTTCGACGTAGCTGCCAAGCCGGCCTCCGAACTCAGCGAGAACGAGCGGCGTTTCGCGCTGGACTATCTGTTCCAGGCGAACCTCACCCATCTGGTCGGACGCTACCCGCGCTATCGCGAACTGTGGGAGATGTTCCGCGGCGCTGCCAGCGACTCCGCCCGCGCCGTCCGCGTTTTCAGCGACCCGGATTTTACCGATCTGCAAGTACTGTCGCAGCTCGCCTGGTTCGACGAGTACTTTCTTGTCGAACCGGAGATTGCCGCTTTGGTCAAGAAGGGGCGCGGCTTCTCACTCGACGAGCAACGTTTCTTGATCGCCAAGGAGCGCGACATCATGGCCGCGGTTCTGCCGGCTTACGCAGGCGCGGCCCAGCGCGGACAAATCGAAATCTCGGCAACGCCCTTTTACCACCCGATCCTGCCGCTGGTCTGCGACACCGACCAGGGGGGCGCATCGCATCCGGGCATCCGGCTGCCGCAAAGTCCTTATCGCCATCCGGAAGACACCCGGGAACAAATCCGGCGCGCGCTCGATTTCCATCAGAAAACGTTTGGCGTTCGTCCCAAGGGCGTTTGGCCGTCGGAGGGAAGCCTCTCCGAGCAGGTTCTGGAGATCGCCGCAAGTCTCGGGGTGGAGTGGATGGCCACCGACGAGGGCGTCCTTGGCCACTCGCTCGGATTTAATTTCGCGCGCGACGGCAGTGGACGCCTGCATCCCGGCGGGCCCGAGCGGCTGTACACACCGTGGAACTACGACAAGAACGGAACCCGGATGAAGCTGCTCTTCCGCGACCATACCTTGTCCGACCTGATCGGATTCGTGTATTCGGCCATGCCCGCCGCCGAGGCCGCCGCACACTTCATCCGATCCATTAAGGAATCCGCGGAACCTATGCTCCGCCAAGGCCGGGACGCCGTTATACCGATCATCCTCGACGGCGAGAATGCCTGGGAATATTACCCGAAATCGGGGCGCGAATTTCTCCGCCGCGTGTGCGAAGCGCTGCAAAACGATCCCGCCATCGAGCCGGTAACCGTGAGCGAAGCAATCGCGCGGCATGGCGACATTCCTCACCTCGGGTCGCTGGTTCCGGGATCGTGGATCAATGCCAACTTCGACGTCTGGATCGGCGCGCCGGAGGACAACAAGGCATGGGAATACCTGGCCGCTGCGCGCAGTTTCTATGCGCAGGCCGCCCCGCTCGCTTTGCCCGAGAAGCGTCAACTCGCCTTTGAGGAGATTCTGATCGCCGAAGGCAGCGACTGGAACTGGTGGTACGGCCCCGAGCACCACTCCGCCAACGACCGCGATTTCGACGAGCTTTATCGCAAGCACCTTTCCAATGTGTACCAGGCGCTCGGCGCGGAACCGCCGGTGTACCTGGCGCAGCCGATCGGCGGAGGTGTGGTGCGGCCGACCTACGCGCCGCAGTCGGCGTTTATCCATCCGCGCATCCGCGCCGACTTTACCCGTTACTTCGATTGGATCGGCGCCGCCATGTACACCGCCGACCGCCACGCCGGCGCCATGCACGGCAAGGTCTTCCTGCTCGACGCCATTTACGCCGGTATTGATGAGGACAATCTCTATGGACGCCTCGATTTCAGCGGAGCCGTGCCCAAAGACCCGTTCGAGCTGGTAGTGACCGTGGAATCGTGTGCACCGGTAGAAGGCTCGGGCGCCGACTCGGCGCCCGCCGACGCCCGGCGGATCGGCGCCGGCCCACCTTCCTCGTTGCGCTTGGAATTATCGGTGGCCGGCGGCGCGGTAACGAACTGGCGATTGCGTCTGGTGGACAGTGATGTCCCGATCGGGGGCAGCGACGTGCCGGATAACAACACGGTCCGGGTTACGCTCCTCAAGAACTTTGAATTCCAGTTGCCGCTGGCGCTGATTGGCGGTGAACTCGGATGTGTCATCCGCCTGCGCTTCACCATCTGGCGCGACCATCTTCCACTCGACGCGCTGCCCGTCGAAGGCACGCTCGATATTCCCGTCCTCTCCGAAGAAGAATTGGAAGCCGGGACGTACAACTACAGCGCGCATAGCTAGTCGTCAGTCGTCTGTC
>DAISJI010000052.1:0-6853 GCA_036821585.1 Terriglobales bacterium | reverse complement strand
GTTCACATTCCCATTTCGTCTGCAAGTTCATAGCCCGGTACGTAAGCTCTCCATCCCACGCGTCTTGCGCTTCCGGTCTCACCCGATTACGCTGCTTCCTTCGTGAGGAGACACATGAAACGTCTCATCGTTGTCCTGCTTTTCGCGAGCTTCGCCCTGGCGCAAACCGCCAACCAGAGTCCCGGCACTCCGCCGCCGCCCGCCCCGCCGGCACAGCAAACACCCGCTCCGGCACCGGAGATCCCGCCCGCCAATCCCGCCGACGTCAAGTCGCTCGACGCCATCATTCACGCCGTGTACGACGTCATCTCCGGCCCGGTCGGACAGAAGCGCGACTGGAATCGCTTCCGCTCGTTATTTATTCCCGGCGCACGTCTGATCCCGGCCGGCCCCAAGCGCGAGGGCGCCGGCTACGCAGCCCGCGTGCTCAGCGCTGAGGATTACGTTGCTCGCGTGCAAAACCCCTTCAACCAGCAGGGCTTCTACGAAACCGAAGCGGCGCGAACGGTCGAGCAGTGGGGCAACATCGCGCAGGTTTTCAGTACCTATGAATCCAGGCACGCCCCCGGCGACCAGCCCTTCCAGCGCGGTATCAATAGCTTTCAACTCTTGAACGACGGCCAGCGCTGGTGGGTTGTCACCATCTATTGGCAGGGGGAGACAAAGGATGTGCCGATTCCCCCGGAGTTCCTGAAATCACCGAAATAGTGCCCAGTCACGAGCAACGATTACCGCGACAACTCCATCTCTGAACAAGCAGTTCGTCGAGCACGGCTTTGCGGACATGATTGGGCGCTTCGCCAAAGCGGAGAAAAAGCTTGGCATCAACGACTTAGTCCAATTCTGGAAGGAACCTCCGGCAGCTTGGCGCCGGTAATAATAGAGCTGGATTTGCGCCGGAGGGGTTGGAGGGATAGAATCCGGGCTCTTCTGGAATGGGCCCCGTCCTGATCTGGGCCGATGTGGTCTCGGGCATGAATCTTTTGCGCCCCAAGCCTCATCGAAAGTTGAGTAACATGCACTCAAGGGAGTCATATGGCTAATGAATCTCGTAACTTACAGCGCCATGATCCTCCCGCGCCGAAGCAGGAATCCAAGGAAACGACCAAGGCCGACCTGCCCGTTCTGCCGGTGCGGGACACCGTGCTTTTCCCCCATGCCGTACTGCCGTTGACGGTGGGCCGCGAGAGTTCGGTCAACCTGATCAACTCTTTGGGCGAGGACAAGACGATCATCGTGGTGGCGCAGCGCGAAGCGCGGGTGGACGCGCCGCAGCCGGTCGACCTGTTTTCGATCGGCACCATCGCCGTGGTTCATAAAGTCGTCAAGATGCCGAACCAGAGCCTCTTCGTTTTCGCGGAGGGCCTGGACCGCGTGCACCTGAAGGAGTACACGCAGCTCACGCCGTACATGCGCACCACGGTCGAGACGATCCCGGAACTGGTCCCGAAGAATAATCCGGAAGAAGAAGCGCTGCAGCGCAACGTACTCAATCTTTTTCAGCAGATCGTAGCCGGGTCGCCGACGTTGTCGGACGAACTCGCCACGGTCGCGATGAACATCGACGAATCCGGCCGCCTGGTCGACTTCATCGCCAGCTCACTGCCCACGCTCTCCACGCGCGATAAGCAGGAGATCCTCGAGACCGCCGATATCCGTTCGCGCCTGGAAAAGATCAACCAGCACCTGGCCAAGGAACTCGAAGTCATGCAGCTTCGCAACAAGATCCAGAGCGAAGTGCAGGACCGCGTCCAGCAGACGCAGCGCGAGTTCTACCTGCGCGAGCAGATGAAGGCGATCCAGAAGGAACTCGGCGAGAGCGACGAGACCACGCGCGACAGCGAGGAGCTGAAGCAGAAGATCGAACAGGCCGGCATGCCCGACGAAGTGAAGAAGGAGGCGCTCAAGGAATTGGGCCGCCTCGCGCGCATGTCGCCCATGGCCGCCGACTATTCGGTCACGCGCAATTACATCGAGTGGCTTGCAGTGCTGCCATGGAGCCGTTCCGGCGGTGCGGAAGTGGATATCCTGGCGGCCAAGGAAATCCTGGATACCGATCACTACGACCTGAAGAAGGTGAAGGACCGCATCCTGGATTACCTGTCGGTGCGCCGGCTGAAGCCCAGCATGAAGGGGCCGATCCTGTGCTTCGTCGGACCTCCGGGCGTGGGCAAGACCTCGCTCGGCAAATCCATCGCCCGCGCGATGGGACGCAAGTTCGTCCGCCTGTCGCTGGGCGGCGTGCACGACGAAGCGGAAATCCGCGGACACCGGCGCACCTACATCGGCGCACTGCCCGGGCAGATCATCCAGGGGATTCGCCGCGCCGACACCAACGACCCGGTCTTCATGCTCGACGAAGTGGACAAGCTGGGGCGCGATTTCCGCGGCGATCCGTCATCGGCGCTGCTGGAGACGCTTGACCCCGAGCAGAACAACACCTTCCGCGACAACTACCTGGACGTTCCGTTCGATTTGTCGAAGGTGCTGTTCATCACCACGGCAAACATGCTTGACCCGGTGCCGGAGCCTCTGCGCGACCGCATGGAGATCATCGAACTCCAGGGTTACACCGAGGACGATAAGGTCCCCATCGCCGAGCGTTACCTCATTCCGCGCCAAACGGACGAGAACGGCATCACCATGGAGCAGATCGAGTTTCCGGAGGAGACGCTCCGCTACGTGATCCGTCATTACACACGCGAGGCCGGCGTGCGCAACCTGGAGCGGCAGATTGGCACTCTCTGCCGCAAGCAGGCGCGCCGCATGGCCGAAGGCAAGACCGGAAAACTCGTGGTCACGCCGGAAGTGGTGCGCGAGTTCCTCGGTGGCGAAAAGATTCGCGTCGATACCGAGATTGCCGAGCGCACCAAGCGCGCCGGCGTCGCGGTAGGACTGGCGTGGACTCCGGCCGGTGGCGACGTGCTCTTCATCGAGGCAACCAAGATGAAGGGCAAGGGCGAATTCAAGATTACCGGCCAGATTCAGGACGTGATGCGCGAATCCATGGAGGCCGCGCGCAGTTGGGTACGCTCCAACGCCGAGACGCTCGGCGTGGATGAGGACTTCTTCACCAAGTGGGACCTCCATATCCACGTGCCCGCGGGCGCTATTCCGAAGGACGGTCCTTCGGCGGGCATCACCATCGTGACCGCGCTCATCTCGCTGCTGACCGGCCGCCCGGTGCGTCCGTTCACCGCGATGACCGGCGAAATCACGCTCAGCGGAAACGTGCTGCCCATCGGCGGCATCAAGGAGAAATTCCTCGCCGCCAAGCGCGCCGGAGTGAAGGACTGCATCTTCCCGGCGGAGAACAAGACCAACATCGAGGAGGACCTGACGCCGGAACAACTCTCGGGCGTGAACATTCACTACGTCAGTTTGCTGGAAGAGGTTCTCGCCATTGCCCTGCCGTCCAGCAAGGCACAGGAGCGTCAGGACGCAGCCAACCGGGAAGCGGTACTGGCCGGCACTGCGGTGCAAACTCAGCAACCCGCGCCCGTCGCGTAACGGTGTGGCCCCGGCTCCTCGCAGCCGGGGCCAAATAAAACTGAAGTCCCTGTAGCCCGGTCGCCCTCGACCGGGCTCTTCTTTTCGATTGTGGACCCGCGCCCGCGACTGAAGACTGGCAACTGACAACTGGCAACTGTTACGTGCTACTGTTCCGCTGAATGTCGTCCGACCGCCGCGCGCCCGTCATCGCGCTCGAACTCGCACTCGCCGCCCTGGCCCTCTGGCGCATCTGGCGTTTCTTCGCCGAGCTTCCCATCGCCGCGGCCTACCAGCATGATTACGAGGAAGGGAACATCCTGAATGCGTTGTTGCGAATTACCCAGGGATTGACGCCGTACCCCGATCCGCACGCGCTGCCCAATATCCTCAATCCCTACGGACCAGCGGCGTACTACCTGCTGGTGATACCGGTCAAGTTGTTCGGTGTCGCATTCGTGTATCCGCGAGCCATGATCCTCGGCTGCACTATCGTTGTGGCGGTCCTGATTGGCGTAGCGTTGCGCCGTGGCACCGGCTCGATCACCTTGGGCGTGACGTTTGCGCTGATTTTCCTGATTATTCCCAACGTTCACGACTGGATGTGGACGCTGCGCGTGGACCTCTGCGGCATCGCATTCACCATCGCCGGACTTGTGGTCGTCTCGCACGGCCTCAACCAACGTCCGCACCGGCTGCCGATGGTACTTGCCGGTGTGCTGTTTGCGCTGGGCATCCTGGTAAAGCCCACGTTTCTTGCAGCGCCCGCGGCGTCCTTTTTCGCCCTTGTCGTGCGCCGGAAGTTTGCTTCAGCTGCCCGGCTCACGGCCGTCACAGCGGCTGTCGTCGGCGCCGTCCTGGGGGCCTTTGCGCTGCTGACCCATGGCGCCGTGATCGTGGACGTTTTCCTTTCGCATCCCGACCCGTTCTCGTTCCCCGTCTACACCCAGGGACTGACGGAAATGTTGCAGATGTCGTGGCCGCTCGTAATCCTGGCGACCATCGCTATCGCGCGTGATCTCGCCCGGCGCCGCTTCTCGCCCGCGATCCTGTGGCTCTTGTTTGCGACGCTGACGGCGATCACTGCGGGCAAGCTTGGGTCGAACAAGAACCACTTTCTGGAGTGGAATGCGGCCCTGTGTCTTGCTGCCGGCTTCGGACTCGATGAGTTGACCCGCCTGGCTTCGCGTCGTGTGGCCATTGCAGCTTCAGCCATCGCAGTGGCAGCGGCGGCGTTCGTGATCTGGCACCAACCGGGGAACTTGACCAACATCGGTCCGGAAAGCGACTGCCCGCAGGCCTACGAATGGGTACGAACGCAGGCGGGCCCGGACCTGTTCGCGGAAAACGTCGGCGCCCTCGTGCTCGGCGGCAAAAGGGTTTGGGTTTCGAACCCATTCGTGCTGGCTCAGCTCGTCGAACACGCAGGATGGTCCGACGCCGAACTCGTGCGCATGGTGCGCGAGCGCCGCTTTGACGCGATCAGTATGCGCATGGATTATCCTGCCCTTCCCTCCGCCGTAGCGACAGGCGCCGAGCGCTTTTCGCCCGCTCTGCTGCGCGCCATCGCCGCCAGCTACGAGCAACATCCCGGCTTTAACTGCCGGGACATGCAGGTACTGTACAAGCCGAAGCCCGCGATACAATCAAAGTAGCTGGGTGCCCCGGTCTAGCCCGGGTTTGGCTAGGCCGGGCTGTTTTCTGGTCTTCCCTGCATGCAGATTCGCGTTCTCTTTTTCGGAATGCTCAAGGACATCATCGGCCGCGACGCGGACGCGCTCGCGCTGCCCGATGGCGCCACCGTCCGCGATTTGCTGGCGCACTATGAAGCCCAGGTTCCGAAAGTGAAGCCTTACCTGTCATCGCTCGCGGTCTCAATCAATCAGGAGTTCGCCGCGCCTTCCGCCTCTCTGCGCGACGGTGATGAAGTCGGCCTGCTGCCGCCGGTCAGCGGCGGCTCCGACAAGCCCGAGCCGCTGGTGCGCATCACCCACGAGCGCATCAATCCGCACGACATCATCGCGCCGCTGGAGCGTCCGGAAGACGGTGCGATCGTGATCTTCGACGGCGTCGTCCGCAACCATAGTCGCGGCCGACGCACGCTTTACCTGGTCTATGAAGCGTACGAAGAGATGGCGCTGAAGCGGATGCGAGCGCTCGCCGCCGATGCCCTCGAACGCTTTCCGGTCCGCAATATCGCGATGGTCCACCGCCTCGGGCGCATCGAACTCGGCCAGAGCAGCGTGCTGATCGCCGTATACTCCGCTCACCGCGCCGCGGCCTTTGACGCCTGCCGCTACCTCATCGACACGCTCAAGAAAACCGTCCCCATCTGGAAGAAGGAATACTTCGAGGATGGCGCGGTGTGGGCCGATGGCGAGCCATTCCCGCCTGAAATCGCAACTTCCGGCCCAGCGCGGCGTCTAAGTGAGTAGCCGGCCTATGCGGGTAATCTTCGTTTTCACGCTTCTTCTGTTGCTGCTTGTGCCGGCGTACCCCGCTGCCGCGCAGACGCCCGACTCCGCCCAGACCCTGCGCGTGGACGTGAAGCTGGTCAACGTCTTCGTAACCGTCACCGACAAGACCGGAGCGCCCGTCGGCAGCCTGACCAAAGACAATTTCAAGCTGCTCGAGGACGATGTTCCACAGAACATCTCCGTCTTCGCCCGCGAATCCGAACTGCCGCTGTCCATCATCCTCGCCATCGATACCAGCCTGAGCACCAAGAAGGACCTCAAGCTGGAGATCCTGTCGGCGCGCAAGTTTTCCCACGAGATCCTGCGCAAGCAGGACGCCATCTCGCTCTACCAGTTCAGCGAGATTGTTGAAGAGCTGGTCCCTTTCACCAGTGACGTCACGCGCATCGACCGCGGCATCGACCGCGTCCACGTGGGTTCCGCCACCGCGCTCTACGACGCTGTCTATCTCAGTTCCGACGCGCTCGTGAAGCGCCAGGGCCGCAAAGTCATGGTCCTGATCACCGACGGCGGCGACACCGTCAGCCAGGTGAAGTACGCGGAGGCCCTGCGCGAGGCGCAAATTGCCGAGGCCATCGTGTACTCGATCATCGTCGTTCCCATCGAGGCCAGCGCCGGACGCGACACCGGTGGCGAACACGCCCTCATCCAGATCGCCCACGACACCGGCGGCAAATACTTTTACGCCAGCGGACTCAGCCAGCTCGACGAGGCCTTCCGCCGCATCAGCGAAGAACTCCGCACCCAGTACATGCTCGCCTACTACCCGTCCAAGCGCCTTGCCTATAGCGACTTCCGCAAGATCGAAGTCCAGATCAACGGCCCCGCTGCCGAAGAACTGAATGGCCGCCATCGCACCGGGTATTACACGTCCAAAGCGCATTAAA
>DAISJI010000051.1:0-11951 GCA_036821585.1 Terriglobales bacterium | reverse complement strand
CGTCGCCGCCTTCAACGCGACCGTGCAGAAAGCAAACCTGCCGGCGTTATCGGTGAGGGCGGACGCCGAGTAACGCATGGAAGCATGAAGGGAAGTTTGTCATTCTGGCGCTGAGTGCAGCGCAGAGGAGGAATCCGCTTTTTCGGTTTGTCACTGGTTATGATGCGGGCGCGCCGGACCGGCAACCCTCTGCCGAAATCCGCGCAATTTGGAATGTGGGAGTGGGGGAAAATCGGGGAAAAGTAATGGTGAGTGCGGCAGGACTCGAACCTGCGACCCATGCCTTAAAAGGGCATTGCTCTACCAACTGAGCTACGCACCCACTGCTTACCAATCTAGCATATGGCGCGCTATTTTCGCGGCGCCGATCGCCGCAATTGGAAGTGTGACGACGGCGACGCTCAGGAGGGCGACATTGCGCAGGGTTCGCATCGGAAGTTCCTCCGTATCGCGGATTACAGCTCCGCTTTTCCCGCCGGGTTAGACTCACCGCTCCCGCCGAGGTAAGCGAGAATTTTGCCGATGCTTTCGTCGATGGGGATTTCCGAATCCACCACCAGCTTCGGCCGCGTGATCTCCTCCCATTCGCTTTTCACGCGCTGGTACAGCTCAAAATTACGGTCCGCGGCCGGATGATCGGCGTGCTCAATCCTCCGTCGCGCCGTCTCCTCCGAACACGTGCACTCGACGATGCGCCAACGCGTTTTGGTCCATTCCGCGAAATGGATTACCAGGTCACGTTGATACTTCTTCGAAAATGGCCGCCCATCGAGGATGACGATTCGTTTCGGATCTTGCCTGACTATCCATCCGGCCACTTTCAGCATCACCCGCAGCACAAAGTCGTCCTGGTCGCGCGAGTACTCGATCAGCTCCGCCGGGAACAATGCCGCCCGAATGAGGTCCTTGTCGAGTACGAATGCGCCCGTACGCTCCGCGATCGCGCGCGCCAGCGTGCTCTTGCCCGTTCCCGGCAGTCCCGCCATGAGTAGCAGCATCAGCGCAACTCTATACGATCCGCACGCGCTCGAAGAATTGTGATTATGGCGCCGTGACCTGGGAAAGAAGGTCAAAGAATTCGGGAAAAGAAATGCGCGCCGCGTCGGCGCCGTGGATGACGCTCTCGCCGTTTGCCCTCAGCGCCGCAACCGCGAAAGCCATGGCGATTCGATGATCGCCTTGAGAATCGATGGGTGCGCCGCGCAAACTCTGGCCGCCGGGAACGCGCAGGCCGTCATCGCGTTCCTCCACCTGCGCCCCCATCGCGCGCAGGTTTTGCGCGACCGCCGCGATGCGGTCGCTTTCCTTGTGGCGCAACTCGGCGGCATCGCGGATTTCCATGCCTTCGGTTGTATAGGGCGCGATGGCGGCCAGCACCGGCAGTTCGTCGATCAGGGCGGCGGTCTGCGCACCCGCGATCGTCCCGCCGCGCAGAGTGCCGCCGGTGATGCGAATTGCGCCCGCCAGCTCGCCCAGCCGTTCTTCCACGTGCAGCATGGAAATCTGTGCGCCCATGCCGGCGAGCACATCGAGCAACACCGCTCGGCGCGGATTCAACAGGACGTTCTCGACGATCAGTTCCGAGCCCGGAAAGATCGCCGCCGCGCACAGAAAGAACGCCGCCGAAGAAAGATCGCCTGGTACAACCGCTTCAATCGCGTGCAGACGTTGCCCGCCCGCAATGCCCGCGCGCAGTCGGTCCCGCTGGACGCGCGCCCCGAATGCAGCCAACGCAATTTCGGTGTGGTCGCGCGTGCGTACCGGCTCCTCGACCCACGTCTCGCCGGCGGCAAACAGCCCCGCCAGCAGCACCGCCGACTTCACCTGCGCGCTCGCCACCGGCAACTTGTAGTCGATCGCGCCCAGCTTGCCACCGCGAATGCGCAGTGGCGCCAGTCCGTTGCGCGACTCGATGCGCGCTCCCATGCGCTCCAGGGGCTCGATCACGCGCCGCATCGGGCGCCGCGATAAAGACTCGTCGCCAATCAATTCGCTGGTGAACGGCTGGCCCGCGAGGATTCCCGAGAGCATCCGCATCGTCGAGCCGGAGTTGCCGCAATCGAGCGGAGAGGCCGGTGGGCGCAGGGCCGCGCCGCGAATCGAGATCACGCCCGCACCACGCGTGACGATCGCGCCCAGCGCCGCCATGCACGACAGCGTGCTCTGGCAGTCCGCGCCGGTGGAGAAATTCGCCAGCCTGGTTTCGCCTTCCGCGATTGCGCCCAGCATCGCATAGCGATGCGAGATGGACTTGTCGCCAGGCAGCGCAACACTGCCATGCACGCCGCTGGCCGGGCGGATTTTCACCGGGTTGTTGGCGCCGCGAGCACGTTCGCGGGGACCTCGCGGACGCGGAGCTGGAATTCGAACATTGGCGTATCCGTGCCGCGTCCCCAGCGCGCGACTTCCCAGTGGGCGCGCAGCATCCTGACCTCGCGCTTGTCGCTCAGGTCGAGCAGCAGCGGGTGCTCGCCGCGATAAAACTTCTGCGGGAATGAGACCAGCGGTTTTTCGCTCCAGGTAGCGCCGTCGGCCGAACTGTAGATGGAAACGTCGAGCGACTCCTGCTCGATCACATCGGTGATGTTGAGGGTGAGGAGCACGACGTGGCTGGCGAGGCCGAGCATGTCGATGGGTTCGCTGTCGCCCTTGGCCGTGACCTTCGTTTTTTCCGGAACCAGGTAATTGTCCATCATGGCGATTGAATTCTATTTCCGTTCGCGCCGCGGCGGAAGTTTTATTCGTCACAGACTGCTGTGACGCTAGAGGCCGTCCAGGAACTGCCGCAACAGGCGAAAGGCCTCCTCGGGCCGCTCGAAGACGGCGTAGTGTCCGGCCTTGGGTATCACCCGCAGCGTCGCGCCGGGAATGTGGGCCTGCAGCAGTTCATGCTCCGAGAGCGGAATCAAGTCTTCGTCGCCGGTAATGATCAGAGTGGGAACGTTAATGGTTCGCAACGTGGGCACCGAGTCGGGGCGCTCGGCCATGCCACGCTGCATGGCGGCCACACCGGCCGGCGTAATTTTCATCATCATGGCGCGGGCGGCGGCGGCGACGTCGGGACGGTTGGTGCGCGTGGTCTCGCCGAGCAGCTTGGGCAACATGGAATTGACGAACGGCTCGACACCGAATTTCAGCACGTCTTCCGCGGACTGCAAACGGCCCCGGCGCGCTTCGTCGGAATCGGCGGTCGCCTTGGTGTTGCAGAGCGCCAGGGCCCTCACCCGCTCGCGTTCGCGCCGCCAGAATTCAAACAGAATGTAACCGCCGATGGATTCGCCGGCAAAGATGGCGCTCCCGACATTGGCATCGGCGCAGACGCGCAGCAAGTCGTTGACGTGCTTCTCCATGGTGGCGGCGCCTTCGCCGACGCCGGAATTTCCGTGTCCCCGCAAGTCGGGGAGAATGACGCGGTACCTGGTGGCGAGCTGCTCCGCGACCGGTTTCCAGACACCGTTGTGCGCAGGGAAGGGATGGAGCAGGACGAGGTCGGGACCACTGCCCAGAACTTCGTAAAAAATCTCGGCGTCCGAACTGCGGACTTGCATAGCGGCAATTGTAGCCGGAGGCGCGTTCGGATTTGTTATGGTCTTGCGTGATGGCCGAGAATCGCAATTTCGACGTGGTCGTGCTGGGGGCGGGCGCGGCGGGGCTGATGTGCGCCATCGAGGCCGGCAAGCGCGGACGACGGGTGGCGGTCCTGGAACGATCGGAGAAGGCCGGCAAAAAGATACTGATCTCCGGCGGCGGTCGCTGCAACTTCACCAACATTCATTGCCGGCCGGAAAATTTTCTCTCCAGCAATCCGCACTTTGCCAAGTCGGCGCTGGCGCGCTACACGCCGCAGGACTTTATCGCGCTGGTCGAGAAGCATGGAATCCCGTATCACGAGAAGACGCTGGGGCAGTTGTTTTGCGACCGCTCGGCGCAGGACGTATTGAACATGCTGCTGGCGGAATGCGAGGCAGCGGGCGTGCGGGTACTCACGAATGTCCATGTCCGCGAGGTGACGCGTGGGACGGAGTTCACGGTGCAAACGGGTAAAGACGAATTCCGCGCTCCGGCGCTGGTGGTGGCGACGGGCGGATTGTCGATCCCGAAGATGGGCGCCACCGCCTTTGGCTACGAACTGGCGCGGCAGTTCGGGCTGAAGATTTGCGAGACGCGTCCGGGGCTGGTACCGCTGGTGTTCGCGGAGGAAGACCGGAAGCGCTACTGCGACCTGACGGGCGTGTCGGCGGAAGTGGTGGCGATGTATGGTCGGGCGGAGTTTCGCGAAAAGATGCTGGTGACGCATCGCGGGCTGAGCGGGCCGGCGATCCTGCAGGTGTCGTCGTATTGGCAACCGGGCGAGGCGATCGCGATCGACCTGGCGCCGGAAAAGGACGTGACTGGCGCCATGCGAGAGTCGACCGCGAATCGAAATCCGCAAGCTGCGAAGGCGGCGTTCCGCGCGGTGTTGCCGAACCGGTTGGCGGAGCGGTGGGTGGAGTTGCATGAGACCGCGCGTTGGACGAACGCAGCGTTGGAGCAATTGGAACGGCAGACGCATGCGTGGGCAGTGACGCCCGCAGGAACCGAGGGCTACGAGAAGGCGGAGGTCACGGCAGGCGGTGTAGACACAAAAGAGTTGTCGGCGAAGACGATGGAGAGCAAGAAAGTGCCGGGACTGTACTTCGTTGGTGAAGTCGTGGATGTGACCGGATGGCTGGGCGGTTTCAATTTCCAGTGGGCATGGGCATCGGGAGCGGCGGCGGGGAGGGCGCTGTGAACTTACGCGGAGGCCGCGACCTCTTTGGCCGTGACGTATACCAGCTCCACGACCGTGCAGTCATCCTGCATCGGATGAGGACCACAGAACTCCTTCACCGCGTTGAAAACGCCTTCACATCCAGCGGCCAGAACGGCGTGGTCGAGGCGCTCTTCTCCGAAGTATTCACCGTCCGCGTTTTCTGCCTCCACCACGCCATCGGTGGTGAGGATCAGGCGGTCTCCGGGCTTCAATTGCAGGCGCATGCTATGGAAGCTGACATCGGGCACTAATCCGACTGGCGGATTTGTGTTGTCGGGGAGGATGACCTCCGTCCCCGAAATCAGCCGCGGCGGGACGTGGCCGCAGTTCAGCAACTCCAGGTCTCCATTCCCCCACAATCGCGCAATCACCATCGTTGCGTACTTTTCCCCGACCTCTTTTTCGCACAGGAAATTGTGGGCCGCAGTCACCGCTTTATCGAGCGGGATTCCGTGCGCCAGTTGCGAGTGGATCATGCCCTGAATGACGGAGCCGAGCAGAGCCGCCGAAACCCCTTTGCCGGAAACGTCGGTGAGCACCACGGAAATCGAATCGGGCGTGCGCACGACATCAAAGAAGTCGCCGCCCACGTGGTGACACGGCAGGTTGCGTCCCTTCACTTCGGCGAACGGCACGTCGGGGATACGGACCGACATGAGCCGCTGCTGAATGCGCGCTGCGATCGACAACTCCTGCTCGTAAAGGCGCGCCCCCTCCGCGACCTCGACGAGACGCGCGTTCTCCAGCAGTCCGGCCGCTTCTTTCGCAATGGCGTGGAGAATGTCCTGGCTGACGGCGGAAAACTCGCGCGAGGCAAAGCGGCTGTCGAGGTAAAGCACACCAATAATCGGCGAGAGGCCCGGCGATTTGCCCGCGCTGGCGCTTGCCTTTATTTCGACAACGCTATGGGTCCGCCGCAGAGGGATGGCCACCACGCTGCGCAGATCGTGCGCCATGATGCTGGCACGTGAAGCGATGTCGGCAGATTTCGAGGTGTCGCCGATCACAAATTCGGAACCCGAATCCGCCGCCTGTTGCAGCAGCGAGTGCGAAATTGTGCTCTCGTCCCGCAGCGGCTCGCCCTTGCTGTTGCGTCCGGCGCCCAGATAAAGCTCCCCGCCGGAGCCGCGCAGGAAGACAAAACCGCGCTCCGCATGAGTCAACCGGAGACTGCACTCCAGGAGAGTGGAGATGACGTCGGCGAGCAGGCCGGACGAGCGCAGGTTGCGGGCCGCCTCGAGGAACAGACGAAGCTGCTGCAACTCCGATGCGCCACCGGTGCGCGGGAACATGGAGACCTGGCTCAGGAGATCGGAAGGCGTGGCCGCGACGGGGACGGTAGGGCTGAAGACGATATAGAAATCTTCATAACCGAAGTCGCAGCGATCGTTGGGCTGGAGCCGATGACGCTCGCGGCGCACGCCGTTGACATAAACACCGGAGCGGCCGCCCTGGTCCACGATGTGATAGGTGCCGTTCTCGTACACGATCGACGCGTGCTCTCGCGACACACGGGTGTCAGCAATGGCGAGGTTGCGGTCGGCCTTGCGGCCGATGGTGAACGGGGTCTGGCTGACGGTTACGCGGCGCTGCTCGGCACCTTGCACGAACAGGAGCAACGGCTCCGAAATCTCAACGGGTACGCTGGCCATGATCGTTCCTTAGGGACGCCCCGAAGCGGTAGGGTGTTTCCGGAAAGCTTATCACAACAGGCTGTGACATACGCGAAGGCGAAACCGAGGGTCGCCGTCATCATGGTGTGGAGTGACCAGTGAAAGGCAAATAACCCGCTAGGCCGAGAAGTACGCCGGGTACTTCCGCGCCCACTGCTTCTTCTCGCGGTACGAGCGGGCGAGTTCCATGTAGATTCCCAAGTCGCGGTCGAGGTCGGACTGGGTGCCGTCGAAATAAAAATTGCGGATCGGAATCCCGCCGAAATCCTTGCTGATTTTCGGATAGATGGCTTCGCTGACGATTCCGTTCATGCAGGTGAAGGGGCTGATGTCGATGATGCCGTCGGCGCCCTTCTGCGCCAGGTATGCCGCTTTGCCGACGCTGAGCACCATTTCGCCCATGACGCCGGAGACAGGCAGGTACGGTTCGGCGCACTCGAGGATTTCCTGGATGGGCGGCTCCTCGTAGCCGATCATGTCGTCCTCGAAGGGCGTGCACATGGCGTGCTCGTCTTCGTGCTGGATGTGGTCGCGCAGGAGCGTTTTGCCCATGTCGAGCGAGAGCCCGCGGCCCACCAGCTTGAGGTGGCGCACCTGCTCGGAGTTGGTGTAGCAGATCCACTCCATGATGTCGCTGAGCCAGCCTTCAGCTTCGTAGGACTCCAGCTTGCGGACCAGGTCGTCGTTGGAAAAATTATTCAGGCGGCAGAAGATTTCTCCGACCACGCCGATGAGCGGCACGTTGCGATCGTACTTGGCGGGCACGCGGCGGAAGTGTTGGCGGGCGCGCTCCAGGCTGGCCACGATGGACTCGAGCTGGCACTTGGCGTCGCCGCAACTGTTTTCGATGGTCTCGCAGAGGTCCTTGAGACATCCGTCGTAGCAGCGGTCGGCGTCGCCGGGATGCAGCTCATAAGGACGCGTCCTGAGCAGCGCCTTGCGGAGCAGGTCGGCCGATACCAAGGAACGCCACGCCGCGCGCATGAACGGACGCGCTACGTCGCCCATGCCGGTGTAGCCGTTCTTGCTGGTCGGCGCGAGCACCTGAATGTCGGGATAGCCGGCGTCGCGCAAGATCTTGGTGAGGTAGGGGGCGTATTGCCCGAAGCGGCAGGGTCCCTCGGCGGTGGCCATGAAGAAGACGGCGCGGCGGGCGTCGAAGCCGGGTTCCTCGACGATGCGCAGGAAGTCACCCACGGTGACTTTCGCCGGATAGCACTCGTCGCCGGCGGAGAACTTGGCCCCGAGTTCCCGCGTGCGCTCGTTGGAAGGCGGCGTCGGATAGGCCTCGATGCCGAGCCACCGGAATACGCTGGCGAACGCTTCCACGCTGCCCTGCGCCATGGCAGGGATATAGATCTTCTTGCCGGCAAGCGCGTGGGAGGGGCCGATTTTGCGGCTTACATGCTGGTGGCGGACGGCGAGCATCGCAGGAACCCCTTGCTGTCGAGATAGGCTTCGCACCGGGTTATGAATCCGGCGTCGTTGGAGTGCCCGTCGAACTGGAGCACCAGGCTGGGCTTGCCGGATGCGTCGTTGAGGAACGACTTGATGTAGGAGTCGGGGCCGCACTTGAAGTTCGTCACGTAGACGAGGTGCAGGTTGCGATTGCGTCGCGTGATGCGGGCGGCGGCAAGAATGTTGCGCCCCGAGTTCCAGTACATGTTGGAGTTGACGTCGGTGATGTCCTCTTCGTCGAGCTGGAGGAAGTCCATCGGAATGACGTTGGCGCCGTACTGCGCGCGGAGCTTGCGCGGAATGTCGCAGTTGATGCTGCGGTCGTAAAGGTTGTAGGAGCGTCCGACGAGCACGAGCGCGGGATCGCCGCTGGCCTGCACTTGCTGCAAGGCGCGGGCTCCGGCTTCGCGAAGGGCTTCGGTGAACGCGCCCTGCGCGGCGTAGGCCGCGGTGACGGCGCGATCGCTGATGCGGCGCGAAATCTTCAGCCGCTTCTTCGCCCACTCGCGCAGCTCCTTCTCGACGTGCCTGTGTCCGTAACGGAAATTCACGGTCGGCAGGAGCAGGCGGTCGCGCTCGTTTTCGATCTGCGGCACGGCGCGCACGACGTAAGGCAGCGTCTGGTTCCACGGGCAGAGGTGCGATTCCTGCTTCGGGTCCGCCGACTGCTCGTTCATCGCGTTGGGCACGAGCACGTAATCCACGCCGCCTTCGAGCAGCTTCTGCACGTGGCCATGCGCAATTTTGACGGGGAAACAAGGTTGCGCGATGGCCAGCTCGTCGCCCGCGGCGGCAATCGTCGGGTCGGTGCGCGGCGACGTGACGACGTCGAATCCCAGCTCCTGCATGTAGGCACACCAGAAGGGGAAGCGGTCGTAGAAAAACATCGTGCGCGGGATGCCAACCTTGGGACGATTCCCGGCCGGCGGACGCAGCGCGGCTTCCAGCACACGATCACGGTATTCGAGCAGGTCGTCGACGACCGGGCGGCGATCGGTGCGGGCGCGCTTGCGAAACTTGTCGGAGCACTTGTCGCCCCAGTAGCTGCGCTCGCCCTCGATGTTGAATTCCTTGATATCGCAGAAATTCGAGCACGCTTTGCAGGTGAATTCGCGCGTCTTGAAGTCCACCTGGTCGAGGTGATAGCCGCGGAACTTGCTGGGCTGGCTGCCTTTTTGCTGCATGACATCGCGCGCGATCAGGGCCATGCCGATGGCGCCGATCACGCCGTTATGCGGCGGCACGATGATGCGCTTGCCGAGGATTTGCGAGAAGGCGGCGGCGACGGAGTCGTTGTAGGCGGTGCCGCCCTGGAAGAAGATGCAGTTGCCGATCTTGCGCCCGCGGACGACACGGTTCAGATAATTCAGCGCGACCGAATAGGCAAGCCCGGCGCAGAGATCGCCGACTTCCGCGCCCTTCAGCAGCAGCGAGGTCACGTCGCGCTCCATGAAGACGGTGCAACGCTCGCCCAGCCGCGCGGGGTTGTTGGAGTCGAGCGCGAGCTTGGCGAATTCGCCCTTGATCGAGATGCCGAGCTTTTCCGCCTGTTCTTCAAGAAACGATCCGGTGCCGGCGGCGCAGGCTTCGTTCATCGTGAAATCGACGACGACGCCCTGCTCGATACGGATGTACTTCGAATCCTGGCCGCCGATTTCGAAGATGGTGTCCACCGGCTCCATCTGCAATTGCTGCGAGACGTGGAAGGCGCCGGTTTTGTGGGCGGTGATCTCGTCGTTGACGGTGTCGGCGCCCACCAGTTCGCCGATCAGCTCGCGACCGGAGCCGGTAGTGCCCACGCCGAGAATATTGAGGCGGTCGCCCAAAATTTCCTTGATCTCGCGCAGGCCGCGGTCCACCACTTCGATCGGGCGTCCCTGCGTGCGCAAATAGATTTCGTGCAGCAGGTTGCCGGCGGTGTCGATGACGACGAGGTTGGTGCTGACGGAGCCGATGTCGATGCCGAGGTAGGAATCGATCTTGCCTTCGGGCGGCAGCGCGACGTCTTTCACGCGATCGCGCAGGAGCTGGACGTTTTCCATGGAAAGCGCGTCGCTGCAGGCGAAGCTCTGTTTGCCGGTGTGCTGGCGGAGCTGGTGAATCTTTTTGAATGACTTTTTGCGCGTTTCGTTCGTTTCAAAGATCGCAGCGCCGAGCGCGCCCAGCCAGCAATAAAGCTCGGGGACGATGAAGTCGGCCTCGGCGAGCTGGAAGGCTTCCTGCATCGCGTTGCGGACACCGACATTCATCGCGACGCCGCCGACGAAGGCGACCGGCGGCACGACTTCGCGCCCCTTTACCAGGGCAGACTTGAAATTGCGCGCGACGGCGTCGCAGAGTCCGCGAAGGATCTGGTCGGTGGAGTAGCCCTTCTGCTGGGCGTGGATCATGTCCGACTTGGCGAAGACGGAGCAGCGTCCGGCCACGCGCGCGGCGCACGAGGCTCCGCAGGCGGCGGGGCCGACTTCCTCGACCGTATAGAGAAGCCGCGAGGCCTGCTGGTCGATGAAGGAACCGGTGCCGGCTGCACAGTCGCCGGAAGATTCGTAATCCACGATGCCGAGGTACTTCGATTTCTCGTTCGGTTCGAGGTGGATGTACTTCGAAGTTTCGCCACCCATCTCGAAGACGGTGCGGATCTCGGGATAGAACTCGCGGACGCCCTTGGCCATGGCGCGGAATTCGTTTTCGAAATAAATGCCGAGGATTTTGGCGATCAGTTCGCTGCCCGAACCGGTGACGCGGATGCCTTCGACATTTTCCTCGGGCACGTGTTCGTAGAGTTCTTTCAGCAGATCGAAAGTCGATTGGATCGGGCTGCCCTGGATGCGGCGGTAACGCGAGAGCACCAGCGGACGTCCGGCGAGCGAACTGGAAGGGGGGACCTCGGCGGGGAAGAAGCCGCCGGGGTTGCGCTCGGTCAGTTGGCGCAGCAGGGCGGCGTCTTGCGGCGCGCCCACCGCGGCCAGCTTGAGGCTGACGGCGCCGATGTCCAGACCGATGTTTATGCTCATGTCAGGTAAAGGTTTAGCTGGCGGACGTCCGCCGGGTCTGTGACCGCCCTCACAAGCTCATGTGAGGCGAAGAAACGGCGCCTGCCAAAAGCGGCGGTGAAGCGCGGACTGGTGCCAGCGAACGGGAGAATGAGGGGGTAAACGGGGATGGAACGAATCGCGAAAAATTCTCGCGAAAGTCAGGCGCGAACGGATTTTGCGGCAGCAGTGAGCGCGTTCTGCAAGCCCTTCAAATGCGACTCATCGGTCAGGTAGCTGATCACCATCATGCGGATCACGCTGCGCCCGGCGACCTTGGTTTCCGAAATCCAGCGGGTGCCGTCGCGCGTGACTGCGTCTACCACGGCTTGGTTTGCCCCAGCGGTGGCCTGCTCATCGCGGGCATTCTTTACCCGGAAATTGACGATGGTGAGATCGGGCTCGACGACGAGTTCGTAGTCTTCCGAATTGCGTATCCAGTCGGCGAAGCTGCGGGCGAGGCGCAACTGGCGGTCGATGTGCTCCTCGTAAGCCTGGCGGCCGTGCACGCGCAGGGTCACCCAGAGCTTGAGCGCGTTCATCTTGCGCGACCACTGCGTCGAGATCTTGAAATTGTCCACCAGGTTGGCACTGGCGTCGCGCGGCATGTAGGGCGTGGTGACTTCGAAGGCCGTTCTCAGCGCTTCGACGCGGCGGGTGATGATGACGCCGGCGGCGAAGGGCATGGCCAGCCACTTGTGCGGATCAATGGTGATGGAGTCGGCGCGCTCAATGCCGCGTACCAGGTTGCGATGCTTTTCGGAGAACACGACGGACGCGCCGAAAGCTCCATCCACATGCAGCCACAGATGGCGGCGGGCGCAGAGATCGGCGATGGCTTCCAGGTCGTCCACCGCGCCGGAGTTCGTAGTGCCCGCAGTGGCGACCACACAGAATGGACGATGTCCGGCGGCAAGATCCTGCTCGATCATTTCTTCCAACGCGTCCACGCGCATGTGCAGGCGGTCGTCAATCGGGACGCGGCGGACGGCGTTG
>DAISJI010000050.1:6827-12042 GCA_036821585.1 Terriglobales bacterium | reverse complement strand
GCAGGCCATCGAGCACGTACACGGTCCCATGCTGGTCGTGGCCGGTGCGGGCACCGGCAAGACCACCGTGCTCGCGCAGCGCGCCGCTTATCTCATTGCCAACGGCCACGCGCGTCCCGACGAGATTCTTGCGGTCACCTATACCGAGGCCGCGGCACTCCATCTCAAGAACACGGTTGCCGCCACGCTGCGCGAGGCCGGGATTCGCGCCGATGCTTCCGGCCTGCACGCCTCCACCTTCCACGCCTATTGCAACAATCTGTTGAAGGAAGCAGGACGCGAATTCGGCGTGGTGGACGACAAGGACCTCTGGATCCTGCTGCGCCGCCGCCTCGCCCGCCTTCCGCTCAAGCATTACCTGCCGGCGCGCGATCCCGGCGAGTTCCTCGATGCGTTGCGCCAGTTCTTCAGCCGCTGCCAGGACGAACTGGTGGACTCCGCGCGCTACCGGAAGTATGTCGAGGAGTTGCGCGCGGACAAGCATCCGCTGCCGCGCGTTGCGCCCGCCAAGCAGGACGCCGCGCTGACCCCGGATGAAAAGCTGGAGCGCTGCGCGGAAATCGCCGATGTCTTCGCGGAAGTCGAAGCCATCCTTATTGCCGGCAAACTCGGCACCTACGGCGACATGATTACCGGCGCCGTCCGCCTGTTGCGCGAAGATGCCGGCGCCCGCGCCAATGCGCAGAAGCACGCCCGCTTCATTCTCATCGACGAGTTTCAGGACGCCAACGTGGCGCAAATCGAGTTAGCGTGGTTGCTCGCGGGCGACGAGCGCAACGTCTTTGCCGTCGGCGATCCCGACCAGGCGATCTACCGCTTCCGGGGCGCATCGAGCGCCGCCTTCGAAGAGTTCCTGCATCGCTTCAAGGGCGCCAAGGGCGTGGTGCTGAACGAAAACCAGCGCTCGACCTCGCACATCCTCGGCTGCGCGCACACCATCATCCGGCCCAACCCCGAGGTGGACCGAAGCCTTGCACCCGGCGTGGACTTCCGGCGCGTCCCGCTGATCTCGGCGCGCGAGGAGCGCGCCCGGCAGGCAGGGAAGCCGCTTGTGCCGCAGCCCGTGTCCATCGTTCTCGGCGACAAGAACCAGGAAGCGACCGACATCGCGGAAGAAATCCACTCGCTCGTTAATCGCGGCGGCGCGAGCAGCATTGCGGTGATCTATCGTCTCCACTCGCACGCCGCTGAAGTCGCGTACGAGCTGGCAACGCGCGGCGTGCCGACGGTGGTGAAAGGCATCAACGCGCTCGAAACGCCGGAGGGCCGCGACCTGCTGGCGGCGCTGGGCGCGGTGGCGTCGCTGTCGAATGTCGAAGACATCTTCCGCGTCTCGGCCTTGCCGATGTTCGGGCTGGATGCGGGTGAGGTCGCCCGGCACCTCCATGAAAGTGGCCGCAAGAATTCCTACCCAACTCTGCTGGCGAAAATCGCCGGCGGCGAGCGGGTGATGAAAAAAATCGAGGCGGCGCGTGCCTATGCCGCCTCCGTCGAGTGGCAGGCAGTGCCAGTGTCGAAGTACGTCGCCCGCGAATTCGGCTTTGCTTCCGATGCCGGGCCCGCCAGCCGAATTTGCGACTTCATCACCAAGTGGCGCGACAAGGCCATCACCGAGAAGGGCACACTGGAAGAATTTATCGAGTACGTCGATTACTACCAGCAGGCGGGTGGCAAGCTGGACCTCTCGCCCGACAATGGCGAGGACGCCGACGAAGCGCCGGTCCAGTTGATGACCGTGCACTCGGCGAAGGGCTTGGAGTTCGATCACGTCTTCGTTCTGCGCGCGAACACCCGCTCTTTTCCCTCCGGCTACAAGGAAACGATCTTCGAATTTCCGCAAGCGTTGCGCGAGATGCCGGTCGCCGACGACAGCAAGGATCTGCACAACCAGGAGGAGCGCCGCCTCTTCTACGTTGCCTTAACGCGTGCCCAGAACTTCCTCTCGATTTACGCCAAGCCAAGTACCAGCAAGAAGAAAGCGCCGCCTCCGCCACCGGGCCTGCTGCGCGAGCTGATGCTCGACGCCGCTGCCAAGGGCGCATGGGTGCAGCGCAATGCCCGCCCGGCGACGGTATCCCGCATCGCAGCCGCGGTCGCGCCGCAGAGCGGAGTCGCGGTGTGGATGCTGGCCAAACCAACCGCGATCGTGGACGATCCAGTTCTGAGCGCGACCGCCATCGAGGCCTACGACATCTGCCCGCTCAAGTTCAAGCTCTCGCGCGAGTGGGTCCTGCCGGGTCCAGCCTCGGCGGCGCTGCTGTACGGCAACGTCATGCACACCGTATTGCGCGACATCCACCAGGCGGAACAGGCGGGACGCGCCCGCACCGAAGGACAAGTGCTCCAGTTGTTCCAGCAGGAGATGGAGAACGCGCGCTTCGACGATCGCCTCCAGGCGCGTCTCTACCAGGAGCAGGGCGCGCGCCAGTTGACCGAGTACTTCCGCCTGCGCAACCAGCGCGTGAAGCTGCCGGTATTACAGGTGGAGCAGGATTTCAAAGTGAAGATTGCGGGCGTGATGGTCCGCGGGCGCATGGACCGGGTGGACGACAGCGCCGGCCATCGCCGCATCGTCGATTTCAAGACCGGTAAGGCGTACGACCAGGACAAGGCCGACAAGAGTATGCAGCTCGGCATCTACGCGCTCGCCGCCCGCGAAATCTGGGGCGCCGCGCCGCAGGAGCTGGTCATCTACAACCTGGAGGACAACAGCGAAGTTGTTTCCACCCGCGCTGCCGGCGACTTGGCCGAGCTCGAAGAGAAAGTGCAGGAGATCGCGGCCGGTATTCGCGCGTCGCTTGCGGCAGGCGTCTTTGCAGCGGATCCGGGCTTTCATTGCCGCTGGTGCGACTTCCGCAACGTCTGCCCGGCGACCGAGCAGCGCCTCTACTCCATCCCGCACGCGGCCCCTGGCAACTAAGTCAAATAGCTAAGGCGCGCACCTTGCGATGCGCGCCGTGAAAAACTTAGGGGACGCTTTGCGCGTCCCCCGGTTGCTTGGGCTCGAAGCTTAGTGCTTCTTGCTTGATTTCTTCTTTGCAGCCTTTTTCTTCGTTGCCATGGATTCTATTCTCCCTTCGATTATTCATCGATTCGCAACAACGTACGTTGCAATTGGTTGATGTATAGAGTCATTCGGAAATGAAGTCAAGCAAAAAAGCGCTTGACGAAGCGCAAGCGTGACGTCTCGATAGCTCGAATTCACTTCACCGGAAGGCTGCGCACCAGGCCGCTGAGCGTATCTTGAATCGCGTGGGCCATCATGCCCGGACGCAAACTGCGCCGCATGTGCGCCAGGACTCCGAACAGCATTCCGTAAACCGTCACCACGAAAGCGAGGCGCGCGCCTTGATACGAATGCGCGACGCCGAACACGATCGCCTGCAGGAGAACGGCGGCAATGTCGCTGCGCGTCCATGCCGCGAATTGTCTTTGCACGTATCCGCGGAACATGACCTCCTCGCAGAAACCCGCGGTAATACTGAGGCAAACCCATATCGCGCTTTCCAGCACGCCCAGCGGCTTGAGCACGTCGACATTTTTTTTCGCCGCTTCCAGGTTCTCGGGGCTTACCAGTCCGGCGGCTGCGGCAGCGAGCACCAGCACCAGCGCCGCGGCGATCCAGAAACCCACGGCGATCGCGACATCGATCAGTCCGTCTTCCGGCGACTTCCATTTTCCGCCGACCAGGTCTTTCAGTGTGACGCCGTTCCGGCGCGCGCCCCAGAGGACGAAACCCACCAGCAGCCATTCCCATCCCATGGTGAACAAGTACGTGAACAAATGTCCGTGGCGGGTGAGTTGCGCTCCGTGTTGCTCCGCGCTCACCGCCGCGGCCACGAACACGATCGTCAGGAAAATCGCTGTGTGCCACACCGGTGCTACCGGGCGGCGCGCATTCGGGGCTTCGGGTACGGCGACGGCGTCGGCGGCTGGGGGAGGATTGGTTGACAAGAGTTCATCCTTGGGATGGCCGCGCTTCCGCGGCCCGAAATTTGGATAACGGCGTCAACGCCATCTTATAATGGAGAGTTTTGATTTCAATCAGGAGCACTCTTATGTCTTCTCCCGACGATATCGTAATTATTTCCGGCGTGCGCACGCCGATCGGAAAATTTCAGGGCGCGCTGTCCGATGTCCCCGCGCCCAAGCTGGGCGCGATTGCGGTGAAGGAAGCGGTGCGGCGCGCGGGTGTGGACCCGGCGTCGGTGGATGAAGTCATCATGGGCAACGTGGTGAGCGCGGGTCTGGGACAGAACCCCGCGCGTCAGGCCGCACTGGGCGCGGGAATTCCGTCGTCGGTCGGCGCCATGACCATCAACAAAGTCTGCGGTTCGGGACTGAAAGCGGTCGGCCTGGCGGCGCAGGCCATCCTCACCAACAACAGCCAGATCGTCGTCGCCGGCGGCATGGAGTCCATGACCAACGCGCCCTACCTGCTGCTTAACGCACGCAAGGGCTACCGCCTCGGCAACGGCGCGCTCATCGACTCGATGGTCCAGGACGGCCTCTGGGACGTCTACAACGACTATCACATGGGCAACACCGGCGAGAACGTCGCCGACAAATACAAGATCTCGCGCGAGGAGCAGGACGAGTACTCCGTCAACTCGCATCGCAAGGCCGTCGCGGCGATCAAGGAGGGCCGCTTCCAGGACCAGATCATTCCCGTCGAAGTTCCCGGCAAGAAGAAGGGCGAGGTGGTCCTGTTCGAGAAGGACGAAGGCCCGCGCGAGGACACGACCATCGAAGTCCTGCGCAAGCTCAAACCCGCGTTCAAGAAGGACGGCACCGTGACCGCCGGCAACGCACCCAGCGTGAACGACGGCGCGGCGGCCCTGGTCGTCACCAGCGCGCGCATGGCGGAGAAGCTTGGCAAGAAGCCGCTCGCCCGCATTGTCGCCCAGGCCACCAGCGGACTGGATCCGGCGTGGGTCATGATGGCCCCGGTGGACGCCATTCGCCAGCTCTGGAAGAAAACCGGATGGAGCAAGGACGAAGTCGATCTCTACGAGATCAACGAAGCCTTCGCCGTCGCCGCCATCGCCGTCACCCGCGAACTCGGCCTCGACCTCAACAAGGTCAACGTCAACGGCGGCGCCGTCGCTCTCGGACACCCCATCGGCGCCAGCGGCGGCCGCATCCTGGTGACGCTGCTCTACGAGATGATGCGCCGCGACGTGAAGAAGGGCATCGCCGCGCTCTGTCTGGGCGG
>DAISJI010000050.1:3352-6727 GCA_036821585.1 Terriglobales bacterium | reverse complement strand
CTGATTGAGTCGTTGGAGTAATACCCGAGTCTTCGCCGGGATTTCACGCGTCGAATACCTGATGACGTTTCTCCCCAAGGCGGCAATCGCGGTCCTCTGCCTGGCGCTGCTGCCGGCGCACGCGCAGCAGGACGACAAGAGGAAAGACGAGCCGCACCCGAATTTGCCGGTTGAGCAGTGGCTGAGCGGGCCCGAGCGCAGCGACTTCAAGTGGCGCGTCGAACTTGTCCCACCGCGCATGACCTACCAGCAGCGTTTCCTGGTGGAGGTGCGGGCTTATGTGGATGCCGCCCCATTGCAGGCCGCCGGCCATCCCCATGACTTCTACTTCCTGATGAAGGTGGCCGACGAACGAGGGAACTGGCTTCCCGACGACACCTACAACCACTATCCGCTCCCGCCCGGCCTCGACAAGAGCAGCGAGATCCAGTACTCCACCGGGCTCTACGCCAAACCGGGCAAGTACACCGCCGCGCTCATCCTCTACGACGCCGTGCAGGGGCAGGGAAATCTCTGGCGCAAGCAATTCGAGGTGAAGGCGCCGAAAAAAGATCCTCTTCCCGCGCTGGACCGCGACCTCCCCGCCATCGAGTTCCTCACCGAGGTCCCCAACGACGCCTTGCCGACGCACGAACGGGTTTCCTTTACGCGCGACCGGCGCGGGGTACCCACCTTCACTGCCACCCCCGACATCGGCGAAGAAGAGTGGCCGCCCGGACACGGCTCGGAGTTTCTCCAGGTGCGCGCCCCTCGTCCGCTGCGCGTGGACTTCGTCCTGAACTTTGCGCCCTGGATCGACCCCTATATGCAGCGCCGGACCTCCACGTCGACGTACCGTGCCGACTCCGGGCGCATACTCCAGATCGGCGCCGTGCTTTCCCATTTGCAGATCGAGCGCGGCTGCGTGCGCGTGGGCGCGGTCGATCTTTCCAAGCTCACCGTGGTCTTCGACCGGCTCGACGGCCGCGCCGCCAACTGGGACAAGATCACCGAGCAGGTCCGCAAGATCGACCACAACACCGTTAGCGCCGCCGTGCTCGGCAACCGCAAATCCACCGCCGGATTTCTCCGTGACTACATGGCCGACCTGATGGCCGACGCTTCCGGTTGCGGACCGGGCAGCGAAAAAACCGACCGCGTCATCGTCCTGGTCAGCCACGACTTCCAGTTTCCCGCGGGCACGCACGGCGATCGCCTCTGGCCCGACGTACAGTGCTCTTCCTGCCGCTACTATCACCTGCGCATCATCGGCGGCGGGCCCGGCTCGTCGGACGACCTCGAGAAGTTCTTCAAGGCGGCCAACCCGCGCCGTTTCGACGTCAATAGTCCCGAACAATTCCGCAAAGCGCTGGCGGAGATGATCGACGAGTTCAGCGGCGGCCGCGCGCGCGCCCGCGAGGCGGCACAGTAGAGCAGCGCGCTAGAAATTACTGATGAGTTAATCTCAGACGGGAAGGGTACCCCCCTCCCCCCTTGGTGGCCGCTCGTTTCGCGTTAACCATCCACGCTGCAGCAGGGCCACCCGACATCCGCGAGGTAGAAAAGAGTGTTACTAACTGTTAAATCACCAATACCTTTATGTCAGGGTAGCCCATCAGCTTGAGGATGAAATAGTTGGCGGCCGCTTCACCGGGATCGTCGGAGAAGCAAACCAGCTCCGCGTATCTCGGGACCCCGGCCTTACTCAGGATGTTCCAGATATCTTTCGCGGCTTTGGGCGTGCCGTCGGCATTCAGGAGATCGGTGTACGGGACATGAACAACTTTCCCGTCCTGAGCTTTAGCCGGCACATCCTTGCCCGAAGCAATGAATATCCTGGGATAAGGTCCCGGGGTAGTCTTAGGGTCCGCACCCATCACGCCCTTGCGGACACTCGCAGGATACGTCGTGGGAGGTATGGAAAAGTCGTTGGGGCCCTTTTTGGGGCCGACAGCAGTCGCATCCTTCTTCAGGGCGAGACCCGCTTGTGCCCACTTATCCATGGAGTCCATGAAGACGGACATCTTCTTCTGTCCCAGCTTCTCCAGCATCACAAACGCCAGGGCCGAGTCCTTGGTCAACCCCGCGCCTGAGATGAGGACCGCTTCGTCCGACGCATTGACCCCGGCCGGACCCAGAATTGCCGCCAGTTTGTCAGGCGTGTTGATGTTGTTCTTGAACACGTCGGCAGGAATGTTCAGCGCGAACGGAATATGCCCCTGGTTGAATGCCTCGGGGGGCCGCACATCCACGATGCTGGCGTGTGTGATTCCATACATCCTAGGCATCGGACTGGTGGAGAACTGGAGCCACTTTGTGTCTCTCATCAGGAACGGGGCATCGTAGGTCCAGAAAGGGAGTTCCCTGGGATCGAAAAGCCATTCCAGCTCGGAACCCGGAAAAAGTTTTACCTTGGGATAATTCAGTATGAACTTAGCGGCGAAAAACGGCACACTGGCGGCGATTCCGCCCCCGCAGAAGCTGTATACCTGCTGTTCCGGCCGGATGCCAAGGTAGGTCAGCATGCTCTTGATTTCTTCCGGCGATTTGAAGGTCTTGTCGCGATTGAAGAAGTCCCCACTCGGCGCCAAGATGGCATTGGGGGGATGGCCGGCCTTGGGCATGATCAGCAGTTCTCCAAAGTGCCAGGTGGGGTCAAGGGCTTCTACCAGGACATTGTTGACCGGGTCCCCGGATGCGGTAAGGAACTCCGGCAGATCGGACATCACATCCCGGTTAAGCTTCACAGCTTTGAAAGAGCCTGGCTTCGGCGCCGGGGTAGCGTCCTTGGTTACGGGCAAACCTGCCTCCTGCCACTTGGAAAGGCCGCCGTCGAGGATGAGAAGGTCCTTGGCGGGAAAGCCGAAGTAGTCGAGCGAGAACAGGGCCCGGGTAGCGAGATATGTGCCGCCCTGATCGTAGAGAACGATCTTTTTCCCGGAACTGATGCCCCAGGACTGGTAGCGTTTTTCCATATAGGCAGCCGACATATCCTGAAGGCCATAGGTGAATATGTCGTAGCTGAATGCGCCGGGGATGTGCTTTGCCGCGTAGATCGGAGCGGGCGACGCGTCGAGTAGCACCACATCGGCATGCTTGAAGTTCTTCTCCAGCCACTGGGCAGTGACGAGATTGCCCTTGGGTCCGTCTTGTGCCAGCGAGGGCTGCGGCAGGAGCAGGCCGCCTGCAACGGTCAGCAGAAACAGTAATCCTACGAGTCTTGTGGTGTGGTTGGTTGGGTGCATGCCTGTCTCTCCTTGTTTCTCAATGTACGAACGGGCCCGCAAGAAAGTTCGGTCGGAGATACGCTGGTCCGGTTCGAGGGCCACGCGCATCGAGGCTGCCGCGTCCTTCCTCTACCTTGTAGACGAATGAGGGGGTGCGGATATTGCAGGG
>DAISJI010000050.1:0-3252 GCA_036821585.1 Terriglobales bacterium | reverse complement strand
GGATCGAAGATCCTGTCCAACTGGTCGGCGGGAATTCCCGGCCCGTCATCCTGGAAGCTGATCCACACGCGCTGGCTCTTGCGTCCCATGCGTACGCGCAACGTGCCGCGCGGGCGAATTTCGCGGATCGCCTGCTCGGCATTGATGATCAGGTTCAGGAACACCTGCATCAATTGATGCGGATCGCCGACAACGCTCGGGATGGAGAGGTCGGGGAGGAAGTCGATGCTTACGCCGCTCAGCTTCAGCGAGTGTTCGTGCAGTGCGAGGCTGCGCTGCACCAGTTCGCTCACGTTCAGCGGCGCCTTGCCCGGGGCCGGCGGACGCGAGAAGAACAGCAGGTTCTGCACTACTTCGGCGGCGCGCCGTGCCTGTTGCCTCACCAGTTCGTATTTGCGCGCCGTCGCCGGGTCCGGCGTGGACGTTTCCAGCAGTTCGAGCGCGCCCAGGATCGCGGTCAGCGGATTGTTCAGCTCGTGCGCGAATCCGTCGATCATCTGTCCCATCGCAGCCATGCGCTCGTTCTGGATCAGTTGCTGCTCCATCTGCTTCACGTCCGTCATGTCGCGGACGCTGGCCACCACGCCAGCCACCTCGCCCTTGGCGTCGTACACCGGGCTGGCCGTGGTGCGCAGCACGCGCCACGTGCCGTCGCGGTGTTGCGCGTTGTATTCCGCCGAATCGTACTTGTGCTTTCCGGTGACGATCTCGTGGAACATCCGCTGCAGATCGAGCGCGGCGGGCGTGCGGTCCGAAATCAGGCTGCGCCCGATGAACTCCTCGGGCTCGTAGCCCAGCAGGTCGCGTACGCGCGGGCTAACGAACTTGTATTTGCCCTCGCGGTCGAAGACGAGGATGAGGTCGGGGAAGCTGTCCACCAGGCGGCGGCGGAACTCCTCCTGCTCGTGCAGGCGCTCCTGGGTCTGGCGCAGTTCGGTGATATCGATCAGCGCGCCCTGGTAACGCTCCACCTGTCCCGACCCGTCGAATACCGCGCGCGCGCTGTCCAGGCAAATGATCACCGAGCCGTCGCGCTTCTTCAGCTTGACCTCGCGCTGCCGGACCACCGCGGCCTGCTCCACGTCCGGGCGTCCAGCCTCGCGCTGTGAGGAATCCAGGTAGTGCTCAAGCACCGGCGTGGCCAGCAGTTCTTCCTTGCTGTCGTACCCGAGCAGGCGGACCAGCGCGTTATTGCAATCCAGCAGGCGGCCGTCGGCCGTTGTGAAGTACACGCTCTCCTGGAGCGTCTCGAACAGCTCGGTGAAACGCATTTCACGCTCGCGCTGCTGGGTGACGTCCTCCGCCATGATACTTACGCCCATGACTTCGCCGTCGTCCACGATGGGATGGAATACGCAATCGAAGAACCGCAGCTTCGTTTCGTGCCTGAGCTGTACCCGCAAAACGCCCGACCAGTACCGCTGTTGCAGGAAGCGCGACATGGCTTGCTCGGCCTGGGCGCGGGTCGGTTCCGACAGGAATTCTTCCAGGTTCTTGCCCACGACCTCAGCGAAAGGTCTCTGCAGCAGGTCGGTGCACGCCCGGTTCATGGTGTGGATCGTGCCTTGCAGGGAAACTCCGATGACGGCCGTGTCGAGGCTGTCGATCAGTTCACGGTAACTGCGCTGCGAGTTGCTGATGACTTCCAGCAGCTTGCCCAACTGCTGTTCGCTGGGCGGCGACTTCTCGCGTTCCTGCATGCCGCGCACCACGCCGCGCAACTCCGCCATCTGGTGCCGCTTCGAGGCCGCGTAAATCGCAAACAGTACCACCAGCAGCAGCGTGCCGCTGGGCAGCACCTTTAATCCGGGCAGATCGCCAAGGTGCTGGGGAAGGTTGGCGAGGTTTTCCCATTGCGATGCCGCCAGGCCGGTGGCCAGCAGGGCTAGAAAATACAACGCGATCCGCCATAGATGCCCCTCTTCGTGCTCCAGGCGGTGCAGACGTTCTTGAACCTGCTCTTGAGACTGTTCTTGTTCTGGCATGGTGGCGGATTCCCGCTGGGCGCATCGTATGCACATTGCGCTTCCGGGGCAAGTAGGGGGAAACTCGTAAGTTAAATGCTGTCGACATAGGCCTTAGGCCCGGCCCATGACGCAGGGGTGTGTGTCGTGCGTCACATCGTCGGCGTTAAAGAAACGGTATCTTGCCATCCTCAACTCTTGCGTCCAGGGACGTGCGCCGGGTGCTCTACAAGACGCTCAGTGCGGCGGTATACGGCATCGACGCCTCGATTATCGAGGTGGAGGTGGACGTATCCGGCATCAAGACGATGGACGACATCTTCACCACCGTCGGCCTTCCCGATGCCGCTGTGCGGGAAAGCCGCGAGCGCGTCCGTGCCGCTCTCCGCAACTGCGGATACGACATTCCCACCACCCATATCACCGTTAACCTCGCTCCCGCCGATATTAAGAAGGAAGGCTCGGGCTTCGACCTGCCCATGGCCCTGGGCATCCTGGGCGCCTATGGCGGGATCACCCCCAAGAGCCTGGCTGAATTCGTCTTCGTCGGTGAGCTTTCCCTCGACGGAGGCATCCGCGGCGTTCGCGGCACCCTGCCCATCGCCGTCGCCGTCCGGTCCCGGAACATCCCCAACCTTATTGTTCCGGCGGTCAACGCGCGCGAGGCGGCCGTGGTTTCCGGCGTGAATGTGTACCCGGTGGAGTCGCTGGTCGACGTTGTCCACCTGCTCAATAAAGGTGACGGAATCACCCCCATGCAGGTGGATGTCCAGGCCCTGCTGAGCAACAGCCAGCAGTACACGGTGGATTTCAAAGACGTCCGCGGACAGCGCACCGCCAAGCGCGCACTGGAAGTGGCCTGCGCCGGAGGCCACAACATCCTCATGATCGGGCCGCCCGGCTCGGGCAAGACCATGCTCGCCAAGCGCATGCCCACCATCATGCCGCCGCTAACCTTCGAAGAGGCGCTGGAGACCACCAAGATCCATAGCGTGGCGGGCGTACTCGATGCCGGCGCGGGCCTGGTCGGGGTGCGCCCCTTTCGCGCCCCGCATCACACCATCTCCGACGCTGGACTGATCGGCGGCGGCGCCGTGCCCCGTCCCGGCGAAGTTTCTCTCGCCAACAACGGCGTCCTCTTCCTCGATGAGCTGCCCGAGTTCCCGCGCAATGTGCTGGAAGTCATGCGCCAGCCTTTGGAAGACGGAACCGTGTGCATCGCCCGCGCCGCCATGTCCCTGACCTTCCCGGCGCGCTTCATGCTGGCGGCGGCGATGAATCCTTGTCC
>DAISJI010000049.1:7467-12112 GCA_036821585.1 Terriglobales bacterium | reverse complement strand
ATCAACGAACTGCAGGGCGCGGGCGCGGCAAGCCCGATTGATCCTGGCCAGTTCATCAAAACGACCGGCATCGTGACGGCGCGGAAGTCGAATGGCTTCTTCCTGCAATCGCTGCCGACCGACGTGGATGGCGACGACAACACCTCGGAAGGAATCTTTGTTTACACCGCCGGCGCTCCTCCGGCCGATGCGGCGGTGAAGAACATCGTCGAAGTACGCGGCTACGTGCACGAGTTCAGCGGCAACACCGAAATCTGCGGTGACACGCTGTGCACGATCGTGGAGACGATTGCGAAGATCGGCACGGCGACCGATCTGCCCGCGCCGGCTACGATTACCGCGGCCGACGAAAACGCTCTGCGCGCCGATCCGAACAGCCTGGCACTGGAGAAGTACGAAGGGATGCGGGTGACGGCGGCGTCGTTGACGGCGGTTGCTCCCACCGAGGGCAGCGTTACGGAAAGCAGCGCTACCAGCAGCAGCACCGGAATCTTCTTCACGGTGGTGACGGGCGTGCCGCGTCCGTTCCGCGAGCCGGGCATCGTACCGGGCGACGTGCTGCCCCCCGGTTCGCCCTGCTGCGTTCCGCACTTCGACGGCAATCCCGAACTGTTGCGCGTCGACAGCGACGGCCAGACCGGCGCGGCGAAGATCGAGGTCACGTCAAATGCGGTTCTCACCGGCGTAGTTGGCGTGCTCGATTTCGGCAGCGGCTTCTACACCATCCTGCCCGACCCAGGCCTCGGGATCGTCCCAAGCGGAAACATGTCGGCGGCGCCGCTTCCCGCGCCGGATGCGCACGAAGTCACGGTTGCTTCGTTCAACCTGGAGCGCTTTTATGACGACACCACCACCACATCGAGCGGTGCGACCCTGACGACTGCGGCTTTCAACAAGCGGCTGGCGAAGGCTTCGCTGGCGATCCGGAATGTGCTGAACTCGCCGGACATTCTCGCCCTCGAGGAGATGAACAACCTGACCACGTTGCAATCGCTGGCGGCCAGAATCAGCGCCGACGCGGTGGCGGCGGGGCAGCCCGATCCGGAGTACCTGGCGTACCTCTCCGAGGGCAACGATCCCAGCTTCATCAACGTGGCCTTCCTGGTAAAGAAGTCGCGCATTGACGTGGTGGACGTGACCCAATACGGCAAGTACGCAACCTACATCAATCCGAGCAACGGGCAGCCCGACCTGGTCAACGATCGCCCGCCGCTGGTGCTGCGCGCGAACGTGAAGGCCAGCGGGAAGGAACTGCCGATTCCGCTAACGGTGATCGCGAATCATCTGCGCTCGCTCAGCGGCCTGACCGACGCGGTGGACGGACCGCGCGTGCGCGCCAAGCGTGCCGCCAACGCCGAGTTCCTGGCGAACCTGATCCAGGGCATGCAGTCGGACAACGTAATTTCGGTCGGCGATTACAACGCGTACGAGTTCAGCGACGGCTACGTGGACGTCATGGGCACGGTCATGGGTACGCCCGCGCCAGCCGACCAGGTGGTACTGAGCACGTCCGACCTGGTGAACCCGGACCTGACCGACCTGCTCACGAGCCTGGCGGCCGACCAGCGGTATTCGTACTCGTTCGACGGCAGCGCGCAAACGCTCGATCATTTCCTGGTCAACCCGAATGCTCTCTCGCACGTAACTCGGTTTGCCTACGCCAGAGTGGACGCCGATTTCCCCGAGTCGATGCGCGGGGACGGTACGCGTCCGGAGCGCGTTTCGGACCACGATCCGGGCGTGGCTTACATCGCAGTGCCGGTGGACAACGATCCGCCGGTGGTCGCGGTGACGGGCGTGACCGAAGGCGCGACTTACCTGCTGGGTGTGGTTCCGACGGCAGGCTGCAGCACGACCGATGCAATGTCGGGCGTAGCGACGGCAGCGACGCTGAGCCTTACCGGCGGTAACGCCACCGGCGTGGGCCAGTTCACCGCGACGTGCAGCGGAGCGGTGGATAAAGTCGGCAACGCGGCGGACCCGGTGTCGGCGCACTTCACCGTTGCGTACGCGTTCGGTGGCTTTGGTTCGCCGCTGAATTCGGGCGGTCCATTCAAGTCGGGGAGCACCGTGCCCGTGAAATTCCAACTGGCGAACGGACTCGGCGCCTTAATCACCAATACCAGCGCGATCACGGCAATCCAGTACGCGTGGAACGCCGACTGCGCCGGAGCACCCGAAGGTGGCTGGCAGACGGCTGCATCAACAGGCGGCTCCAAGCTGCGCTTCGATGCGACCGATCTGCAGTTCGTCTTCAACTGGAAGACGAACGGGATTGCCGCGGGCTGCTACACGCTGGGCGTGAAACTGGACGACACGACGACCAGATCGCTCATCGTCAGGGTGAAGTAGGCTTCAGGGGACAGGATCGAGGAATCAATGGGCTGGTCCTTTATGGGCCGGCCCTTTTCCTTTCTTATTCCGCGATGTGGGCCAGGGCGCGCTTTACCGCCGCGCGCTGCTGCTGCATGGAGGCGCCGACGCCGGCCAGATCGTCAGACTTGGCGGGGCCGCTTTCCAAACTCGTCAGTAGCGCCTGTAGTTGCCGCGTGATCTCGGGGCTGGCGGCACGCAGCTTTTGCACCTCCTGAAGCGCACTTTGCGGATTCAAGCTGATGCGGTTGCCCGTCTGCGCGGCGCTCAGGAGAGCGTCGGGAGTCCAGCCGTTAGGCCATGAGCGCTCCGATTGCGCCATCGCATGCTTCAAGCGCGCGATGCGTCCGCGAACGCCGGAGAGCAGGGCTTCCTGGCGCGCGAGTTCGGGCGCCGTGGTTACGACGATTTCCACCTTTTGGGTGACGGGAAAGCGCGGCGTGCTGATCGTTGCGAAAGTGTAATCACCGCTATACGTCCACTTCGTCGGTTTTCCATTCACGGTGACAGACTGCGGCGGCCAAGCTTCCGCAAGATGCACCTGGTAGGCGCGCTGGGTCGGCACGCCGGGATAGGAGCCGCTTACCGGCATGATCTCGATCTTCACGCTGTTGCCGCTGCGCGTCTGGCGTACCTCCGTCCAGGTGAATTCGTTCTTCTTGTAGCCGAGCGTGCTGCCGGCGTCGTCGTAGACGCGGGTGCTGCCGTTGGCGCCGGGCTCGAAGATAAGAACGAGCGGGTCGACGGGCTTTTCGCCGGTGTGCAGCATGGGCGGTTGCTCGGGAATGATGGCGCCGGCTTTCACGTACAACGGAATCTCGTCGAGTGGGAAGCTGCGTTCCACCTTTGCCGGACCTTTCATGCGCGTGCCGGTAAACGCCTCGATCCACTCGCCCGGCGGCAGCCAAATGGATTTCGTCGCGAGGTCGGATTCCGGTGACAAGGCCGCGGTGATCGGCGCCACCAGCAGCGAGTCGCCGAACATGTATTCGTCCTTGAACTCGTAAGCTTCCGGAGCTTCCGGGTAGTCGTAGTACATCGGGCGGAGCATCGAGATGCCGGTGTCGTACGCCTCGCGCGCGGCCGTATAGATGTATGGGATGAGCGCGTAGCGAACGGTGTAAGCATTGCGCATGATGTCGGCGTACGGTTCGGGATAGGCCCAGATGCGGCGCTCCGATTCCGGGTTCTTGGTGGTGTGCGTGCGCAGGATGGGACTGAAAACGCCGAACTGGATCCAGCGCGTGTAGAGCTCCGGCGAAACCTCGCCGGGCATGTGTCCGCCGATATCGTGCGACCAGAAACCGTAGCCCACGTTCGCGGCGGTACTGGTGAAGTATGGCTGAAACGCCAGTGACTCCCACACCGAGATCGTGTCGCCGGAAAATCCGATCTGGTAGCGATGGTTCCCCAGTCCTCCCCAGCGATGGAAGAGCAGCGGGCGTTTGCCTTCGCGCTCCATATCGGTGAAGTGCACGTAATTCAGCCACCAGGTGTTGTTCAATCCCGTAACGGTCGTGTCCGGTTCCTGCTGCCAATCGAGCCAGAAGAAGTCCACACCCTGTTTTTCGAACGGGTGGTGAAGGATGTTCATGTAATTCGTCGCGAACGTTTTGTCGGCGATGTCGAACTTGACGTACTGCTTGGTGGCCGGGTCAATGCCCATGGCGCGCGCCATCTCAGGGAACTGCTGCTCGAACGGCTGTACGCCCGAGGCGGGATGCATGTTGAGCGTCGCCTTCAATCCCTGCTGGTGGATCCAGGAGAGGAAGCGCGTCGGGTCCGGGAAATAGAGCGGATTCCATGTATAGCCCGTCCAGCCCAGGGTGTGGCCGGATGGGTCTTTCTTGTTCTCCCACCACTTCACGCCGAAGGTCGGATGCCAGTCCATGTCGATGACCAGCACGTCGAGCGGGACGTTGTGGCTGCGGAAGCCGTTGACTAACTCCTTGAATTCTTCGTCGGTGTAGGCCCAATAGCGCGACCACCATGTGCCGAAGGCGAAGCGCGGAGGGAGCGGGATGCGTCCGGCGACCTTGGTGTAGTCGCCGAGCGCCTTTTTGTAATCGTGGCCATAGCCGAAGAAATACCAATCCTGGTGCTTCGTCGCCGGACGCGGCAAGACCCACGGCCAGTCGGAGTTGTCGAAGAGCGGCCGCGCGGAGTCGTCGATTACCACCCAGCCATCGCGCGAAACCAGCCCCTGCCCGAGCGGCGCGGACCCTTTGACTCCATCGAGGGTGCGCAGGGTTCCGCCGAGGTTGCCGGTTTC
>DAISJI010000049.1:0-7367 GCA_036821585.1 Terriglobales bacterium | reverse complement strand
CTGCGTTCGCCCAAACCGCCCAGCCTGACTGGAAACAGATGCATGACGAGATGCTGAAGTTTACCCAGGACCTGGTGCGCATCGACACCTCCAACCCGCCGGGAAATGAGCGCCGCGCCGCCGATTACATCAAGGGTGTGCTCGACCGCGAGGGTATTGCTTCGAACATCTACGAAAAAGCGCCCGGGCGGGGCAACATCGTGGCGCGGCTGAAGGGAAGTGGCAAGAAGAAGCCAATCCTCATCATGGGACACCTGGACGTGGTCGGCGTCGAGCGCGACAAGTGGACGGTCGATCCCTTTGTTCCCCTTATTAAGGATGGCTTCCTTTACGGCCGGGGATCGGCTGACGATAAGGACATCGTTGCCGGAGTGCTCGAGACATTTCTCACGCTGAAGCGCCTGAACGTGCCGCTGGACCGAGATGTCATTTTCGTCGCCGAAGCGGGCGAAGAGGGAACCAGCGAGTATGGCATCGACTACCTCCTCGCGGAGCATTGGGACGAAATCGCCGCGGAATTCGCCTATACCGAAGGCCCGAACCCGATCATCATGGGTGGAAAGCTGCAGTGGGTAGGAGTCGGCACCAGCGAGAAGGTGCCGCGCGGCGTAAAGGTGACCGCGAGGGGGACGAGCGGGCATGCCTCGATGCCCAAGGTAGACGATCCAATCACCCACCTCGCCGCAGCCATCGCCAAGATCGGCAACTGGCGCACGCCGATGCGCCTGAACGACACCACGCGCACATTTTTCGCGGGCCTGGCCAAGATCAGCACGCCGGAGTGGGCGCAAGTGTACACGCACCTGGAAGACGCGAAGTCGCAGGAGCGGCTGCTGGCCGAGCACTCCGAGTACTACGCCATGATCCACACCACCCTGGTGCCGACGATCTTTAACGGCGGCTTCCGCGAGAACGTCATCCCCGGCAGCGCCGAAGCAATCGTGGACATCCGCGCGCTTCCCGACGAAAACGTGGACGCGCTCTACGCGGAGATGAAGAAACTCATCAACGATCCTCTGGTGACGTTTGCGCCGACAGGCGGGGTGCTGCGCCCGGCCAATCCCCCTTCCAGCACCGACACGGTGTTTTATCTGGCGTTGAAGAAGGCCGCGACGGAAGTTTACGGCAACGTTCCTATCCTGCCATTGCAGGCGCCCTACACGACCGACATGGCGCAGTTGCGCAAAAAGGGCGTGCAGGCCTACGGCTTCGGACCGGCGGCGGACGTTGAGCGCGGACCGCACTTCCACGGCAACGACGAGCGCATGTCGATCGACGAGATGGGCAAGTTCCTGCGCTGGCTGTACACCGCAGTGGAGCAGACAGCAAAACAGTGATAGTGTTCCGCGCATTCTGGAGAACTGAGAATGCCGGGAACGGTTGCGCTAACCGACGTTGGACTGGAGTCCCTGCCGCTGGTCGGCGGCAAGGGCGCTCAACTCGGCTTGGCGATGCGCGCGGGGCTTCCGGTCCCTGACGGATTCTGCGTCACCACCGATGCCTATCGTGGCGGCATGGACGCTTCGCTCGAAGCTGAAATCTCTGCGGCGTACGAAAGCATGGGTTCGCCGCCGGTTGCGGTGCGCTCCTCCGCCACCGCGGAAGATCTGTCCGACGCTTCCTTCGCCGGCCAGCAAGATACCTTCCTCAACGTTCAAGGCAGTGCTGCGGTCGTCGCGGCGGTCAAGGACTGCTGGAAGTCCCTGTTCACCGAACGTGCCGTCGCCTATCGGCGTGACCGCAACATCCCCGACGACGGCGTCGCCATGGCGGTGGTGGTGCAGCGCATGGTCGCGGCCGATGCGGCGGGCGTGCTGTTCACCGTCAATCCCGTCAGCGGCGCGATTGACGAATTGGTGATTGAAGCAGCGCTCGGACTGGGCGACAAAGTCGTATCCGCACAGGTCACACCGGACCGTTACCGGATCAAGCGCCGCGCTCCTTACGAGATCATTGAGCGGGAAGGCGACGAGACCGCGGCTGTGTTGGCACCGGCGCTGGCCGAACTTGCGGGAGTGGGACTCTCCTGCGAACGCCTGCTGGGCCGCGCGGCCGACATCGAATGGGCAGTCGCCGGCGGTCGCGTATACCTGCTGCAAGCGCGCGCGGTTACTGCCGCCGGATCGAGGCTGCCGGTCGTGCGCTTTGGCAGCCGTTATAACGCTGAATTCGCGAAGAACCACCTCGTGTTCTGGGGAAATTACAACCTGCGGGACACCATGCCCTTCCCGCACACGCCGTTTTCGTGGTCGTTCTGGAATTACCTGGTGATGCCGTCGGCGGTGAAGGCGGCGGGATTCATCGAGGAAGTCTCGGAATTCGATCGCATGCCAGCGATCGCCGACCTGGTGGATGGCCGCGCCTACTTCAACATGAACTTCTGGAGTGCGCTCACGCGGCCGAACCGGTTCCCGAAACTTGCAATTCGCCTGGGCGGAATCCTCGATGCGGAATTGCCCAGCGTGATGCAGTCCATCATCGCTTCCGGCGACCTGGTTCCGATGAAGCCGCCGTTCGGTATTCTGCGCGTCGTGCGTGCGATGCTCCGGATCGCCAGTAAATCGAACCCGCGCAAGGCATGGGACGAGCTCGAATTCAGCCGGAAGGAAGTGGACGAATTCAGCAAAACCGATGTGCGCTTGCTGAGCGAAGAGCAATTGGTCGCCCTGGCGCGCTACTTCGCCACAGAAAACATTCCGCGCACGATCTTTCCGCTGCTGGCTTCGGCGCCCTCGCTGGTGGCGGCAACGATCTTGTCCTGGTGCCTCGAACGCTGGGGCCTCCCGGAGTTGTTCCCGCGGCTGATATCCGGCCTTGGACACAATCCGACCGTCGAGACTGCCCTCGCGATGTGGGATTTGACCGAATATGCCGATGAGGGCGTGCGCGAAATCTTTGCGCGCAAGCAGATCACACGCGTTCCAGAAGAGCTGGCGAAATCGGCGCCGGGGCGGCGTTTCCTCGAGGCGATGACGCAGTTTCTCAAGGAGAACGGCCACCGGGCGGTGCGCGAGTTCGATTTTTCTTGTCCGCGATGGCGCGATGATCCGACCTTCGTTTACGAGAGCGTGCGGAATTACCTATCGCACCCGCCGGGAAAGGCGACGCCACGCCACCACTACGAGCATCAGCTAAAAGACCATGCCGCCGCGAAGGTTGAATTGCAAAAGGCGGTACGTTACCGGCCCCTACGCCGCTTACTCGCATGGAAGCTCGTTCGCGTGATCGAACAGCGCATGCCGTTGCGGGAGGCATTCAAGTTCTACACGTTATACGGAACGGCGCACGCGCGGGACCTCCTGCTGGAAGTGGCACGGCGCCAGGTGGCGCGCGGCGCGCTGGACTGCACCGACGACTATTTCTTCCTCTCTATTCCGGAAGTTGAAAAACTTGCTGTGGGCGAGTTGGACAAGACCTGGGTGCGCGAGCAGGTGGCACTGCGCCGCCGCGAACTGGCTGCCAACATGCGCATCGATCCGCCGCTCATTGTCCGCAGCGACGGAAAACCGATGATGAAGTCGGTTGCGACGGGCGAGCTACTCAAGGGCTCGGGAGCGTCGCCCGGGATCGTGCGCGGCCCGGCGCGCATCCTGTTCGATCCGGCCGACGGCGCGCTGCTGCATCACGGCGAGATACTGGTGGCGAAATTTACCGACCCGGCATGGACGCCGCTTTTCCTCACCGCAGCCGGCCTCATCATGGAGGTCGGCGGCATTGTCAGTCACGGCGCCATTGTGTCGCGCGAATACGGTCTTCCTGCCGTCGTGGGTGTAAAGGACGCCACGCGCATTCTGCGCCAGGGCGAAATCATCGAACTGAACGGCAGCACGGGCGAGATCGTCCGGGTGCGGCAACCGGTGGCCGAAAGACCTGAGGCAGCCGTCGCGATGGCCGCGAAATGAGAAAATGAGAGCAGGTCCGCCCTCATGATCCAGCTTTCCGGCGCCGGCAAGCGCTACGGCCACAAACTCCTGTTCGAAGAGCTCGATTGGCTCGTCACGCCGCAAGACCGCGTCGGCCTCGTCGGCGCCAACGGCACGGGCAAGTCCACCCTGCTGAAAATTCTCGCCGGCCTGGAGACGCTCGACTACGGAACCATCACCACTGCCAAGGGAACGACCGCCGGATACCTGCCCCAGGAAGGCCTGGATCTTTCCGGACGTTCGGTTTTCGCGGAGTGCATGTCGGTATTTACCGAGATGCTGGGGTTGGAAGAGGAGCTGCGCACGCTGACCGCGCGCATGCCCGAGCTGGACCCTGCGAGCGACGAGTATGCGCAAGTTGCCGACCGCTATCACCGCATCGGCCACGAGTTTCGCGCCCGTGACGGTTACGCCCTGGAAGCGCAGGTCGGCGCCGTACTGTCGGGATTAGGGTTCAGTCGCGAAGACTGGCAGCGGCAAACCGAAGAGTTTTCCGGCGGCTGGCAGATGCGCATCGCGCTGGCCAAGCTTCTGCTCCAGAAGCCCAACATGCTGCTCCTCGACGAGCCCACCAACCATCTCGACCTCGAAGCCCGGAATTGGCTCGAGGAATACTTGCGCGTGTATCCGTACGCGTTCGTGCTGATCTCGCACGACCGCTATTTTCTCGATGTGACCGTCGCCAAAACCGTCGAGATCTGGAACAAGCGGGTTTACTTTTACTCCGGCAATTACGACAAGTATCTCGAGCAAAAGCAGCAGCGCAAAGAGCAGCTCGAGTCTGCGTTTCGCAACCAACAGAACAAGGTGGACCAGCTCGAATCGTTTATCAACCGTTTCCGCGCGCAGGCCACGAAGGCGAAACAGGTGCAGAGCCGCATCAAGGAACTCGATCGCATCGATCGTATCGAGCTCCCACAGGAAGAAGAGAAGACGATCCACTTTTCATTTCCGCAGCCCAAGCCGAGCGGGCGCGCGGTAATCGAATTCAAGGATGTGGGGAAGAGTTACGGCGCGAAGGAAGTGCTGCGCGGCGTCGGCTTCGTCATCGAGCGTGGCGATCGCGTGGCGCTGGTCGGCGTGAACGGGGCGGGGAAGTCCACGCTGATTCGCCTGCTGGCCGGTATCGATCCTCTGAGCTCAGGCGAGCGCAGGCTGGGACACAATGTCGAGGTCGATTACTTCGCGCAGGACCAGTACAAGGAGCTGGATCCGGAAATGCGCGTGCTCGAGGATTTGGAAAAGCTATCGCCTCGCGCGACGCAAACCGAACTGCGCAACCTGCTCGGATGCTTCCTGTTCACGGCGGACGACGTCTTCAAGCGCATCGGTGTGCTCAGCGGTGGCGAGCGCAACCGCTACGCGCTGGCCCGCATGCTGATGCACCCGTCGAACTTCCTGCTGCTCGACGAGCCCACCAACCACCTCGACATTCGCGCCAAGGACGTCCTGCTTGCCGCGCTCGAGGAGTTCTCCGGGACGGTGGTATTCGTCTCCCACGACCGCTACTTCATCGACAAGCTGGCGACCCGCGTATTCGAAGTCGCCGACCGCGCCGTGAACGTCTTCCCCGGAAATTACGAGGACTACCGCTGGCGCAAGGAGCGGGAATCGGCCGACGCGGAGCCGGCAAAGAAGGCTTCTCCCGCTCGCATCCCTACGCTGAGCGATGTCCCTCTTCCCATCGGAGACGATAAGAAAAACAAGCGCATCAACCCTATCCGCTTGCAGCAGATGGAGTCGCGCCTGGGCGAACTGGAAGAAGAAATCGCGCGCACGGAAACCGACATATCCAACTGCGAACGCGCCCTTTCCACCTTTGTGGGCGCCGAGGAGACGCAGCGGCAGTCGGCGCTGCTCCTCGAGCGCAAGGCCCACCTCCAGGCGCTTTTGGCGGAGTGGGAAGACCTGTCCCTGGCCATCGAAGCGAACCCCTAAGGCGCGCCAGCTCCTAAATTTCTTCATCACAAATCACGTGTGATCGAAGTCACAGAAAAGTGTGATGGCGCCACGTATACAGAAATGTTCTAAACTATTGCAGAGCTTGGAAATGCTGGACACGGGTGATATTCTTGATGAGCCTGTCAACTAATCCAAAAGCGGCGCCTCGCTTCGGGGAAGAGAAACGCATGAGCAACGCTCCCTACGGGATGGAGCTGGTCGAGAGCTGCCTCTTTTGTAAGCTGCGCACCGAGAGCTTTTTCTGCTCGCTGCCGCCCAAGACGCTCGAGGCTTTCGAAAAAATCAAATTTCCGAGTTCGCTTCCACGCAACAGTGTGCTCTTTGTCGAAGGACAAACACCGCGCGGCATTTACGTGTTGTGCAAGGGGCGGGTGAAGCTGTCGGTGAATTCCAGCGACGGCAAGACCATGATCCTGAAGATCGCGGAGCCGGGTGAGGTGCTCGGCTTGCACGCCTGCGTGACCGGCATCCCCTACGAGTTGACCGCGGAAACCGTGCAGCCCTGCCAGGTGGTCTTCATCAAGCGCGACGACTTCCAGAAGTTTCTGTCCGACCACGGCGATGCCTGCCTGATGGCGGCGCAGCACCTGAGCAGCACCTGCCACACCGCGTACGACACCATCCGCACCATCGGCCTCTCGCACTCGGCGAGCGAGAAACTGGCGCGCATGTTGCTGGAGCTGGCCACCGAGGGCGAGGCGACCAAGGAAGGCATCCGGGTGAAGCTGGCGCTCACCCACGAAGAAATTGCGCAGGTCATCGGGACGTCACGCGAAACGGTCACGCGCCTGCTCGCCAATTTCCGCAAAAAGCAAATGGCGATCCTGAAGGGCTCCACCCTGATGATCAAGAACAAAGCGGGCCTGGAGCGGCTGGTCGGCTCATAGACAACATTCACCACGGATTTACACGCATATCCACGGATCGCTTTCTTTTGATCTGTGTCGATCCGTGAGAATCCGTGGTTAATCGCTTTCTTATCGGAAATACTGCTCGAGCAGCCGCAGAACGCCCTCCCAACCCTGTCCGTAATCCTTGCGCGAAATCGGTTCGTTACGCAGCCCGCTGTGCGTGACGCGAACTCGCGTGCCTGTCGCCGTCCGCGTCAGCTCCCAGCGAACGGTCGTGGCATGGTCCGGCTGTTCGTGCCAGTTGGCAATCCAGCTCCATACCAGCAAGCGCGGCGGATCGTATTCGAGCACCTCACCATGACATTCGAAGGCGGAAGCTTTGCTCTTCTTCATCTGCTCGGCGACGGCGCCAAAATCACCGGCTGAACGCGGCGTGCATGCATACCGGTACTTGCCGCCTTTGCGCGCGTCCATTTCGAACACCGTCAGCTCCACACTGGGTTCTTTTCCCCACCAATGGAAGAGCTGCTTCTGGTCGGTCAGCGCCTGGAACACGCGTTCCGGCGGGGCCGCAATTTCGATTTCGGATACGACCGCATCCTGGTCGGGCATGGCGTTGGAAGCTGTCATC
>DAISJI010000048.1:5592-12301 GCA_036821585.1 Terriglobales bacterium | reverse complement strand
TGCTCGTCTAACCTAGGGATAGTCACGGACATTCATGAGCCATCCTCCGCTAATACGGAAGCTGCTGGGCGTGTCGGTACTCGCGTCGGCCTTGGCGTGGGCGGGGCAGGCGTCCAAGCCTGCGTTGCCGAGGGACCCGGGCGAGCTCGTGCGCAAGACCATCGCCAACGAGCTGAAGCCGGAACCGGACAAACCGTTCTACGAGTTCAAGGTCATCAGGAAGCTGCCCGAGCGCACCGAAGTCAAGCAGATGGTGGACACCCCGGTAGGAACGTTGGGGCGGCTCGTCCTGATCAATGGCAAACCGCTCACCCCCGAACAGCGCGCCCGCGAAGACGCGCGGCTCCAGCGCCTGGTCAATGACCCTTCGCAAATGGCGGCCAAGCGCAAGCAGCAGCAGGACGACGAGGACCGCACGCGCGACATGGTCAAGGCGATGCCGGACGCGTTTCTGTATGAATACGCCGGAACCGAGAAAAAGGAACCGTGGGGCGAGGTCGTCATCCTCAAGTTCAAGCCGAATCCGGATTTCAATCCACCCAACCAGGAGACGAAGGTTTATCGCGGCATGGAAGGCGAGATGTGGATCGACCTCGCCGCCATGCGCCTGGCGAAAATCGAAGCCACAATCTTCCGCGAGGTCGTTTTCGGTTGGGGCATTCTCGGACACCTCGACCAGGGCGGGAAGTTCGTCGTCGAGCAGAAACCGGTCAGTGGCCGTCATTGGGAGCCGAGCCACATGGTGCTGAACTTCACGGGCAAGATCCTGCTCTTCAAGTCGCTCAGAATCCGGCAGGACGAGGCGACCACCGATTATCGTCCCGTGGCGAATATGAATCTCGCGCAGGCTCTGGAGTTCCTGAAGAAACAGGAAAAGGAAGTCGCGCAAAACGCGAGCAAGTAGTTTCAGTTTCGAGTGCGTCTTGCGCTGAAACTGAAACTCGAAACTGAAACTTCTTCTTAACGAATCGTTTGCGTGCGCTTCGACAACTTCGCGATGAGCCGCTCGTTGACCTTGTATCCGGTGCCCGGCGCGTCGGGCACGTTAATCATTCCGTCCGCAGTGACCTCCACCGCCGGTTCGATGATGTCTTCCTTCCAGTAACGCTTCGACGCCGAGACATCGCCCGGCAGCTTGAAGTTCGGCAGCGTGGACAGGTGGACGTTATGAACGCGCCCAACGCCGGTCTCCAGCATCCCGCCGCACCACACCGGGATATTGTTCTTCTGGCAGACGTCGTGGACCTTGATCGCCTGCGTCATGCCGCCGACGCGCCCGACCTTCACGTTGATGATCCGGCAAGCGCCCAACTCGAGGGCGGCCGTGGCGTCCCGCGCATTTCGAATTGACTCGTCCAGGCAGATCGAGGTTTTCAGCTTTTTCTGCAGGCGCGCGTGAAAGTAGAAGTCGTCGTTCCACAACGGCTGCTCGATCATGAGCAGGTTGAAACGCTCGAAGTCGGAGAGGTGTCCAAAGTCCTCAAGGGAATACGCGGAATTGGCGTCGCAGGAGAGCAGGATGTCGGGCCAGCGTTCGCGAATGCGCGCCAGCACTTGCACGTCCCACTTGGGTTTGACTTTAACCTTGATGCGACGGTATCCCGCCGCCAACTCGGTCTCGATCTTCTCCAGCAGTTGCTCGACGGTATCTTGAATGCCGATGGAAACGCCGCACTCGATCCGCTTGCGGGTTCCACCGAGCAGCTTCCACAGCGGAACTTTTTTCTCCTCCGCTTCCGCCGCCCAGAGCGCATTTTCGATTGCCGCCTTGGCCATGCGATGGCCGCGCACCTTCGCCATCAGCGGCACGCACTCGCCGGCTTTGTCGAAGCTCTTCCCTACCACGGCGGGTACAAGGAACGTGGCGAGCGTCGCCCAGGCGTCCTCGATCCATTCTTCGCTGTAGTACGGGTTCTCTCCGGCAACACACTCGCCCCACGCATTGCCGCCGTCGGTATGCAGGCAAACCAGCACGATCTCGCGCTCGTAGGTGCGTCCAAAGCTGGTCTCGAAAAAGTGCACCAGCGGCATGCGGATTTCGTGCAGTGTGACGGCTTCGATCTTCATTTCTTATTTCTTATTGTGCGCTACGACTCCGCGTCCGGCGGTATTCCGTAAGACCAGTTTTCATCCCATTTACCCAGGAGGAAGCTCCCGTTGCCCTGCTCGTCGCGCGCGTACCCGAGGGCCGCCAGCCCGCGATCGAATGCGTTCATCAGCAAATTGCGGTTGCGCTCCTGCACGGCGGCGGCCTTGTCGCGATCGGCGCGATTCGCCTTCCACTCGTAAATCCGTGCCGGGACTTCCGCCTTCTCCTCAATCTTGTACTCCGGACGCTTCCCCGTTGCCAGCAAAGTCGTAACCCGCCGCGACTTCAGCCACCACTCGGCGATCAGGCGGTCGGTCGGCAGTCCACCGTGCAGCGGTGAACTGGTGTTTCCATATTGGTTGATGTTGTACCGGCGAGCAATTGCTCCCAGCTTTTCGAGGTTAAGGAATGCGTTCTTGATCTCCAACGGATCGAAGGTCCACTCGATCAACTCGACCCCACTGGAAAGCGCATCTTCGCGTTGAAACAATTTCAGCCGCCGTCCCACGCCCGAATTTCGATACGCGTCCTTCACCGCGAGCATGTGCGAGTGCATGTAGGAATGCCCGTTGCGCATGCCGGGAATGCCCAACGCGAATCCGACCAGGCGATCGCCGTCGAACGCGCCCAGCACCTGCCCCCCGATCTTCTGCGCCACCACGAACAGGCGCAGCGGGATCATGTCGGCGTCGGAGAAGCCCCAGATTTCCTTCTGCATCGCGAACGCCGCGTCCAGTTCGTCGCTGCCCGCGCAACGGCGGACGACGACGTCGCTGACTAGCGTTCGCGTTGCTTCGCTTCCTGCCATAACGATTCCATTTCCTCCAGCGACGAGTCCGCCAGTTTCTTGCCGCGCTCGCGCATGCGATCTTCCATCCACTGGAAGCGTCCGCGAAACTTGCGGTTCGTCTTGCGCAGCGCCGACTCGGGGTCGAGCGACAGATAACGAGCGACGTTCACCAGCACGAAGAATAAATCTCCAACTTCATCTTCCAGCCGGTTGCGCAAGTCCTCCGGGACCTCGAAGCCGCGCGCGCCGGCGATACCACGGTGCGGCGGACGCGGCCCGCCCTCGGGATACTCCTTCAGGTTATCGCGCAGCTCTTCCGTCTCCTCGCGCAGCTTTTCGAACAGCCCCTCGATGTCGGGCCACTCGAAGCCGATGTGTGCCGCCCGCGAGCTGATCTTGTAGGCTTCGAGCAGTGCGGGAACTTTTGCGGAAATCCCGCTCAGCACCGAATCCGGCTTCTCGTCCGGTGTGGCCGATTTGCCGCCGCCCGCTTCCAGACGCTTCTTCTTTTCTTCCGCTTTCAGCGCTTCCCAATTGCGCAACACGTCGCCGGAGGTTTCCGCCTTCACGTCGCCGAAGACATGAGGATGGCGGTCCACCAGCTTGGTCGAGAGCCGCTCCAGCACTTCGTCAATGGAGAAGTGCCCGGCCTCTTTCGCCATCTCGGAATAGAAGAGCACCTGGAGCAGCAGGTCGCCGAGTTCGCCGGTGAGTTCGGGCCAGTCGCGAGCGTCGATCGCCTCCAGCACCTCGTATGTCTCTTCCAGCGTGTAGGGTTTGATGGAGTCGAAGGTCTGCTCTCGGTCCCACGGACATCCACCTGGAGCCCGCAGACGGTGCATGATCTGGACGGCGCGTTCGAACCGTTCACCCGTTCCTGACATGCGACTAATGTAATTGGCGCACGCGCGGAGTGGCTAGTCTAAGTCTTGTATTTCGATTGCATGCCGCATGTGCTTTTGCGATTCGCTACTGCAAAACGCAGTGCCCGCCCTTTTCGACTGTGAATCACCACCGTTAACTCCAGCATTTTCAGCGCCTCGCCTGACCGCCCGATGTGCCCTCCGCGTGCACTCACAGAGGGTGCAGCCGTCCCAGAGCCGAACCGGGCAGGGGGCGGCAGCTCCGGCAAAGGAGACGCCATGTCGATACTCTTCGTACTTCTTACATTCCTGATCGTGATCACGGTGACGTACTTCCTGCGCAGCGATCAACCGGCCGTCGCCATTCAGGCAGCGACATTCCCACAAGTCGCCGCGCCGCAGTTGTCGAACGAGCAGGGCTTCGACGTTCCCCGCGGCTACTGCTTCCACCCCGGCCACATGTGGGTGCTCGACGAAGGACGCCAGAACGCGCGCGTCGGGCTCGACAGTTTCGGCGCCAACCTGGTCGGCAAGATCGACCGCATCGAGGTCGTCGGCTTGAACCGCTGGGTCCGGCAAGGGCAGAAAGTCTGCACCATCACCCGCGACGGTGTGACCGCCGACCTGCTCTCGCCCGTCGAAGGCGTGATCATCTCGGTCAACAACGACGTGCTGAAGGATCCCAGCCTGCTGACGAAAGATCCGTACAGCAACGGCTGGATCTGCGTCATCAAGTCGCCGGAGATCGCGACCAACCTCAACAACCTGTTGCAAGGCACGCTGATCGCGCCCTGGATGCAGAACTCCGTCCGCCGGCTTTCGGCCATGACGGCGAAGCTCGCTCCCGCGGCTGCGGCTGACGGCGGTCTTCCCGTCGCCGGGTTGCTCGCGCACCTGGAGCCGGGCGTACAGCGCACCATGATCCACGAGTTCTTTTTGACATAAAAACTCCCGGCCTAGCCAAAACCGGGCTAGACCGGGGCACCCAGCGGTCCAGCATTCATAACGTCCGACGCAAGCGCGCGGAGGCGAGAGATGACCAAGGAAACCAGAGCGATACTGATCGACATCACCAAGTGCATCGGCTGCCAGCAGTGCTCGGCCGCATGCAAGACAGCCCACAACCAGCCCGGCGATCCCGAGCCAACCTTGGCGGCGGCCGCATTCACCGCGGTCGAGCCCCGCGGCGAGAAGTTCGTCCGCCGCATGTGCCTGCACTGCGAGGACCCGGCGTGCGCTTCCGTATGCCCGGTCGGTGGAATCAAGAAGACGGCGCAGGGCGCCGTGCGCTACGACGGCAGCAAGTGCATCGGCTGCCGCTATTGCATGATTGCCTGCCCTTACAGCGTTCCCAAGTACCAGTGGACGAAGCTGGCGCCCTACGTCACCAAGTGCGACATGTGCGCCGAGAAAGTCCTGGGCGGCGGGCAGCCGGCATGCGTGGAAGCGTGCCCGACCGGCGCTTCGACCTTCGGCACGCGCGAAGCGTTGTTGCTCGAAGCCCGCAAGCGCATCGTCGAAAACCCCGGCGTCTACGTCAACCGGATATACGGTGAGAACGAGCTGGGCGGCACCTCGGTGTTCTACATCTCCGACGTGGCGTTCGAGAAGCTCGGCTTCATCGAGCCCCCAGCGCAACAGCCGCTGCCGACACTGAGCGCTGCCGCGCTGGCGGAAGTTCCGACCGTGGTCGCCATCGGCGGATCGGTGCTCGCCGGACTCTACTGGATCACCGAACGCCGTAAGCAAGTCGCATTGGTGGAAGCTGCGCAACGCGAACCCAAGGAAAGGAGCTAGCCATGCCGAACATCAAGTCATTTCTCACACCGTGGCGAATCATTACCGGACTCATCTTCACCGCAGGCGCGGTTGCCACCTACATGCGGTTCGTATTGGGCTGGCACGCCGCCACCAACCTCAGCGACGGTCAGCCCTGGGGCATCTGGGTTGGAGTGAGCACTCTCTGCGGCGTTGGCCTGTCGGCTGGCGGCTTCGCCATCGCGGCCGCGGTTTACCTGCTCGGCATGGAGCGCTACCGGCCCATCTCGCGCGCCGCGGTCGTGATCGCCTTCCTCGGCTACACCACCGTCTGTGCCGGATACGCATGGGAGCTTGGGCTGCCCTGGAATTTCTGGCACCCGATCTTCATGTGGAACCGCGCTTCGGTGCTCTTCGAAGTGGTGTGGTGCATCATGCTCTACACCACGGTGCTGGCGCTGGAGTTTTCGCCGGCGCTCATCGAAAAGCTGCCCTGGCAAAAGATGCGCCAGACGCTGCTCACCTGGCAGCACCGCGTGCTCATCGGCCTGGTGCTGATCGGCGTGCTGCTCTCGTCGCTGCACCAGTCGTTCCTGGGCGGCCTGTTCATCATCTTCAAGGGCAAGGTATATCCGCTCTGGTACAGCCAGTACCAGACGACCCAGTTCTATCTCTCCGCCCTGCCCGCCGGATTGGCCATGGTGATCATCGCCATGTACCTCTCCATGCGCTCACTCAACGCGAAACTCGACCCCAAGCTGCTCGATGAGCTCAGCCGCGTCATCACGCCGCTGCTGGTTATCTTCGGGCTCTTCCGCTTCGTGGACCTGCTCCGCCAGCACGCCGGCGAATACATGTTCATGGCCCGGCCGGAGACGTTCTACTTCTGGCTGGAGATTGCGCTGTTCGTCGTCGCGCCGCTGGTGCTGTTCAACATGAAGCGTGTTCGCGCCACCCCGATCGGGCTGTACTGGGCGGCGGCAGTCACCGTGATGGGCTTCATCACGCATCGCGTCAACGTCTCCATCACCTCACTGGAGCGTTCCACCGGCGCGCACTATGTGCCCAAGTGGAGCGAGTTGGCGGTCACCATCATGCTGATCACCGCGGCCGTCATCGCGTTCCGTTTAGCGGTCCTGCACCTGAAGATCTTCCCGCGTACGGAAGCTCGCAACGCGTGGCTGGTCAATGAGGCGGCTGCGGCGGATT
>DAISJI010000048.1:3445-5492 GCA_036821585.1 Terriglobales bacterium | reverse complement strand
GGGACGGCACCATGGAAATCTCGCAGCTACTTCCGCCACAAACCCTCGACTCCGACCCCCTGCTTGAATTTGAAGCCGATCTTGAAGAAGCCGCGCGCTCGCTCGACCTCGAACCCTGGGTCCTGCAGCGACTCAAACATCCCGAGCGCGAAATCACGGTCAACCTGCCTCGCGTGCGCGACGATGGTTCCGCTGTGAACGTCACCGGATATCGTGTCCAGCACAGCCGCGGACACGGGCCCTGCATCGGGCCGGTCGCGTTCTCGCCCACCGCTCAGCCGGCGAGCTTGCGCACCACTGCCGCGGAGATAACCTTGCAGTCCGCGTTGCTCGGCCTGCGCTTCGGTGGCGCGGCCGGAGCGATCGTGGTGGACCCCGAACAGCTCACCGAGCGCGAACTCCGGCACCTGGTCAAGGACTTCGTCATCGCACTGCACGAGAACACCGGCCCGCTGTTCGACGTCCTCGCCGCTGACGGAAATGAATACGTCGCCGCGTGGATGGACGAGGCCAACACCCACGCGCGCGGGCAATGCGAACCCGCGGCAATTGCCGGCAAACCGATCGACGGCGGCACTCTCGATGGGGTGTGTGCGCTCTGCATCTCGGCACTCATTCAGCAGGCGCTCTCTGCCAAGAGTTTGGAAGGTGTTCGCATTGCCGTTCAGGGTTTCGGCCGTCAGGGGCGGGCCCTCGCCGGCGCTCTCCACACGCAGGGAGCGCGGATCGTCGCGATTGCCGACCGTTCCGGTGGCATTGTTCGTGATTCCGGAATCGATCTGGGTTTATTGCAGGACTACGTCATCCAGAATGGCGTCGTGTTTGGTTTTCCCGCAGCCGAGGCGGCAAACAATCCCGACGTACTCGAATGCGACTGCGACCTGCTCATCCTGGCCGCAGCGGAGCGACAAATCGGGGCCTACAACGCGCCCCGCATCCGCGCCCGCGCCATCCTGGAACTCACCCAGGGCGCCATTACCCACGCCGGTGAACTCGCCCTTCCTGGACCCTGCGTCGTAGTTCCGCACCTGCTTGCCGGCGCGGCGCAACTCGCCGTGTGGTCGCACGAGTGGCAGCGTGGGCTCTCCTTCGCCGCACCCGACCCGCAAGCGGCGGAAGCGGAATCCCGCACGCTGGTTCTGCACGCCTTCGATCGCGCCCGCCGCTTGGCGAACGATCGCGGCATCTCCTTGCGCCGCGCTTGCCAGATGCTCGCGCTTTCGCGCCTGGCGACAAGCCTCCGCATGCGATAGAGCACCTCGTGCCTGGTGCTTGTGCTTGCAATCACAAATCACCAAATCACTCAATCACTCAATGAAAAAAGCCCCTCTTTTCGAGGGGCAGGTTCAGGAGGAAGAATTATGGATAAAGCCTGTGCCGGCGTTTCTTACTTCATCATCTCGGCCAACAGATTCCGCAGATGCAACCGCGCCTGGTGCAGGCCCTGGACGGATTCGTCCTCGTTCAGGCCGATGGAGCGGGCGATACGCTCGTGGCTGTAGTTCTCCACGTCATGCATCAGGAAAATCATGCGTTCGGTGGCCGGCAACTGGACCACCGCGCGCTCCAGGTGGACGCGCAGGATGTTGCGGCGGATGCTCGGCGCTTCCGTGCAGGTCCCTTCATCCAGGGTGAGGGCGCCGAGCGGCATCAGTTCGCGGACTTCGGCGATCAGGGCCCGGTCGAGCATCTCGGCCGTGGGCTGGGCGTTCCCGGCAAAGGCGCGGAGGAACGAATTCCTCATCAGCTCTTCGGCCGACAACTCGTTGTCGGTCATCCAGAACGCCATCGCGTACAGCCGGTGCCGGTTTTCCTGGTACACCGCCTCGTAAACTTCAGGCAGCACGGGGACAACTGTGGGTAGGAATGTGGCGTAACCGGTAATCTTTGCCTGCTGGATCGTGCTTGCCATATCGACTCCCAACGTTATTTCAGTGTGTTTTCTGTCGCTTCTGTTTCCGTTTTCGTCTGGGCTGCCGAACGTGATTGCACTTGCCGCGCCACTGCAGCTACTCTTTTTCGGCCCTTCTCGATTGCCGAATCGCGA
>DAISJI010000048.1:0-3345 GCA_036821585.1 Terriglobales bacterium | reverse complement strand
CAGGGATCAGCGGTGACGGCGGTCAGCTCTTGGGAGTGTTCCGCTGTTGTGAAATTACGGACTGAAGGACTTCCACCAAATCCTGCGCCTGAAACGGTTTGGTCAGGCAGGGTACGCGCTTCCCTTCGATCAGGGACCGCACTCCAGCTTCTGTGATGTCTGAACACGCCAGAACGATGTTTCGCTCCGCCCCGGGACGATTGCTGGCGATCCAGCGGTAAATGTCCGGGCCGGACCAGCGGCCGGGCATCGAGGTGTCCAGCACCACCGCGTCGAACTTCTCCAGTTCCAGCCTCGACAACGCCTCGTCTCCGCTCGACAGCGCCACTACCTGGGCGCCGCTGCGGGTCAGAACTTCGCGCTCGAAGTCGAGCACCGATGCTTCGTCGTCCACCACCAGGATTCGACCCACCAATTGCGGAGCTGTTACTTCTTTTTTCTTGGCGGGGGCCACTTCCGTTGGCGCCGCTACCGGCTGCAAGTACACACGAAATACCGCGCCGCCTTCGGGATGGTTGAAGGCGCGCAGCTCTCCGTTGTGCTCCTTCACGATGCCGTAGCAGATACTCAGGCCCAGTCCCGTTCCCCGCCCCACCGGCTTGGTGGTGTAGAACGGATCGAAAACCTTGTTCGGCTCTTTCAAGCCGGGGCCGAAGTCGCGAACTTCCGCGCACAGGCGTCCCTCTTCCTGCATGACTTTGACCTGCAAGCGCCGGCTGCATCCGACTTCGAGGACGGCGTCGATCGCGTTATTGATGATGTTCAGGAAAACCTGCTCGAGCTGCTGCGCGTCGCCGAAGGTATGCGGAACGTCCTTGGCAAACGACGTTTCCACCACGATGCCGTGGCGCTTAATGTCAAAATCGCGCAACGCCAGCGCATCTTCGACCACCGTACGCAGGTCCACGTAGGCTTTTTCCGGCTTGCGCTGGCGAGCGAACGCCAGCAGGTTCTGCACCAGCCGCTGCATGCGCAACGCCTGCTTCAGCATCTTGCCGACATAATCCCTCTGGGTATCCTGCAGTTCCTCTCCCTGGAGCAGTTCGGCGTATCCAACGACTGCGGTGAGGGGGTTGTTCAGCTCGTGCGCGACGCCCGATACCAGTTGCCCCATGGCGCGCAGCTTTTCGCTCTGCAACAATTGCTCCTGGGTGAGCTGCAGGTGATCGTAGGCGTGACGGGTATTGTGAAACAGCCGGACTCGTTCCAGCGTCGTCGCCAGTTGCCGGCCCAGCGCCAGCAGCAGCGCGCGATCGTTCTCGTCAAAAACGTCTTTCCGGAAGCTGCCCACGACGAGCGCCCCCATCGGTTCCTCCGCCGCCCACAACAGCACGCACATCATCGACTGAACGTTCTGCACTTCCACCAGTTGCATGATCACGCGCGGGACCTTGGCCAGGTCGCGCTCGGTGATAACTTCCAGCTTCTGCTGCCGGAGCAGGGCCAAAAAGTCGTCCGGCACCTCAAGTTGATTGAGGTCGGGACGCAGCGCCCCCGTGTAGGCGCGCCGACGCACCGTTCGCCCATCCGCCTCCATTAGCCAGACCGCTCCTGTGTCCGCGGAAAACAGCCCCAGTAGCTGTTCCACCGAGTTTTGCAGAATTTCCTCGACGTCGAACGACTGCGCCGCGACCTTGGAGATCGCGTTCAGGAAATGGAGTTGCCGGTTGTTGCGGAGGAGTTCCTGCTCCTCGGCGCGGACCTGCCCGATTCGCCGCTGCGAGCGGACGATTGCGTAGCCGGCGACGACCAGCGCCACCACCGCCGTCCCCAGCATGGCCGGCACGAAAATGCTCGGGTCGGCATGCCACGATCCCACCGGCGCATTGAAGAAGTGCCCCACCGTCGTCCTTCCTTAAGTGAATTCCCCGCAAATCGTACAGCACGGAAGCCTGTAACCAGTAGCTCGATTTGCAATCAAGCGTGTTGACTCGCTAAGAACTGAGCTACAATGCAAGCCCAGCGGAAACACCGACATCCAGAACCACGCCACCACTTTAGGGACAGCTAGACCCATGCTTGCTGATCGGATTCTGATCGTCGACGACGAAGAAGCCATACGAGAAATCGTTCATTCCATGCTCACCCTCTCCGGCTTCCGCTGCCAGCAGGCAGCTTCGGGCGCCGAGGCCTTGGCCCTCCTGGAATCGGGCGAGGAATTCGAACTCATTCTCACCGACCTGATGATGGGCGGCATGGACGGCATCGCGCTGCTGGAGCGCACCAAGGAGAAATATCCCGATGTGCCGGTGGTGATGGTCACCGCGGTCCACGATATTTCCGTGGCCCTGGCCGCCATCCGCAACGGCGCTTACGACTACCTGCTGAAACCTTTCGAGCGCGAGCAGTTGCTCGCCATCGTCCGCCGCGCGCTGGAGAACCGCCGCCTCAAAACGGAAAACCGGGCCTACCAGACGAACCTCGAATCGCTGGTGGCGGCGCGCACTGCGCAACTCGAAACCGAAAAGAAGAAGGTCGATCAGACGCTGTCGCAGCTCGAACAATCTTACGACATCACGCTCGAAGCCCTGGGCGATGCGCTCGACCTCAAGGACGCCGAAACCCAAGGACACTCCAAGCGCGTCACCGCCTATACCATCGCCATGGCGCGGGCCATGGGACTTCCCGGCGAGCAGATCCGCGTCATCGGCCGCGGCGCTTTCCTGCACGACATCGGCAAGATGGCCATCCCCGATTCCATTCTCCGCAAGCCGGGTCCGCTCACCCCCGAGGAGAAGGCGATCATGAAGGAGCACTGCTACCGCGGGTATCAGATGCTCCGCAAGATTCCCTTCCTCACCGAGGCCTGCGAGATCGTCTATTCGCACCAGGAGTATTACGACGGCACCGGCTACCCGCGGAAGCTGAAGGGCGCCGAAATCCCGCTCGGGTCCCGCATATTCGCCCTCGCCGATACGCTCGACGCCATCATGTCCGACCGCCCCTACCGCGCCGCCCAGCCCTTCTCCGCCGGCCGCGATGAGATCGTGAAATGGTCCGGACGCCAGTTCGATCCCGAAGTCGTCAAAGTCTTCCTCACCATTCCGGAATCCATCTGGCACGACCTGCGCAAGGAGATCGACTCCCAGGTCTATCGCTATCCCTATACTTCCAAGCTGGCCCGGACCACGGCGAACTCCTGACTCGCGGGTGCCCCACACATCGCGCCGCACCGAGCTTGCCCTATTCGCCCTCCAAGGCGCGATGTGTGGGAATGCGACGCCAAAACCATCGGGGCCCTTCGCGGCATCCAAGCACACGTGTCCCTTGGCTGTGTCTGCTGGGACCGAAGGTGCGTGGACAGATGATGGAAGGCAAGTTTAGCGTCGCGGAGATCATGCTCAT
>DAISJI010000047.1:6715-12354 GCA_036821585.1 Terriglobales bacterium | reverse complement strand
TCGACGTCCTGCAGTCGGAACTCTCCATGGTCCCCATCTACCAGGGCATGCCCCATTTCACCGACGCCCTCGCCCAATACGACGCCGCCGGGTTCATCCTGTGTTCTCTCGTGCCCGTCGTCCGCGACCCCCACACCCTGATTCCGATCGAGTGCGACTGCCTCCTTCTCCGCCGCGATGCCCTTCCCAGGAAGTGAAATCTTTCGAGGGCGCGTCATTTCGAGCGGAGTAAGGACCTGCATCTCCGGCATGAAATGCCTCGCGTGGGGCGCTGGAAGAATATCCAGAGCCTCTCGGATCATCTGTTGTCAATGAGGACGGTTAGCGCTGAACGCGGGCGAGGCCTTCCTTGGCCTTGGCGTAGTCCTTGGCAAACTGGAGAGCGGCGCGGTACTCGTCGGCGGCACCGGTCTTGTCGCCCTGTTTTTCCAGAATCTCGCCGAGCACGTAGTGGGCTTCGAAAGTGGGCGCTTCTTCGGTCGTCGTACCACCGGTGAGGTATTTGCGGACGAGTTGGGCCGCGCCGATGAAATTGCGGCCGGCGCCGACCAGCAGGGTAGCGGCGTCCATGTAGTTCACCGGCTTCTTGCGGTCGGAATTGACAGCACTGGAGATGGCGGATTCCATTTCGTTGTAGCGGCGCTGGTGCTTGAAGAACGAAGCCAGGTTCAGCCAGTAGCGGGCCTGGTGTCCGCTCGTCTCGATGGCGGCCTTATACTCGCGCTCGGCATCGGCGGGGCGCTTGTCCTTCTCGGCGATGCGAGCTTCCAACCAGTGCGCGGCAGCGGCATCCTGGCGTGCCATCGCATCGGCCTGCTGGCGCGCCTTGTCCTTGCCGCCACCCATGAATCCGGGAGCTTCCAGGTAAAACTCGGCCAGATCGGAACGAGCGTCGAGGTTTCTCGCGTCAAGTTCGACGGCGCGCTCAAATTCGGTGCGGATCTTCTTGACCAGGCCGGCGGCGGTGACGAAGCTGGCGTGGTCGGCCTTCTCGCCGTAAATACGGCCCAGCCACATGTGATACGCGCTGTTTCCGGGGTCGAGTGCAACCGCCTTCTCGCCGGCGGAGGCGGCATCATCCCAGAGACCCAGCGCGTAGTAAGTGCGGCCCAGCAGGTTATAGGCTTCGGCATCCTGCGGCTTTGCCTTGATGCGAGAATCGAGGAGAACGATGGCTTCGTCGGCGTGGCCGGCATTGAGCAGGTCGGTGGCAGACTTCAGGCCAACGTCGGGCGGGACGGCCAGGGCCGCCACTGCGAACATCAGAATCATCGTGATTGCGAGTAGCCTGCGGGTCATTCCTCTACCACGCGTACGCCCAACCCGTTCTTCAAAGGCTGGCCGTTGACCGCACCAAGCGCCACCTGGGCGTTCGGATCGAGTCCCTGCGTAATCTCCATCCTGGTAAGGTCCGACAGCGACGTCTGCACGTCGCGCCGTTTCAATTCGCCATTCGCGATCTGGTAAACGTAGCGGCGACCGTCATCCTGGTGAATGGCCTCGCGCGGCACGGTCAAAGCGTTCTCATGCTGCGCGATGATGATGTTTACATTCACATTTACATTGGGCAGCAGTTTTTCTTCGGTGTTGGTCACAATACAAGTGAATTCACCTACATTGCGAGTGCCGCGGGTAACCACCGTGGTGGGTACCTGGGTGACCTTTCCTTCCCAGGCCTTGCCCGGCTGGGCGTCCCATGTGACGCGCACATTCTGCCCGGCCTGGAGCTTGCCGATATCGGGCTCGTCCACGAAGGCGCGGAGCTGAATCTGAGAAATGTCGGCGACCTGGGCCAGGAGCTCGCCGCCGTTGACGAACTGGCCCTCATGCACCGGCAGGAAATAAACCATACCGTCGCGCGGGGAGCGGATGTTCGCCTTTTCGACAACGACATTTGCGGCAGCCAGGGAAGCGCGCGCTTCGCCGGCCTGCGCCTGCACCTTGGCGACTTCGGATTTGGAGTATCGAGAACCGAGCTTCTTTTCCAGCAAGTCCACCTGCGCCTGGAAGGTCTTGAAGCGGTTCTCGGCATCGGCGACTTCACCGGCCGAGGCGGCGCCCTTCTGCTGGAGGCGGCGCATGGAATCGAGGTTACGCTGGGCAGCGTCGCGGTCAGCGTGGGCCCGGGTCAGGTCGGCCTGCGTGGTCAGAACCTCTTCGCGCGTGCCACCTTGCTTGATGGCGTTGACGTTGGCATCGGCATTGGCGATCTGGGCGGCGGCGGTGGCGGCGCGGGCAAGGGCATCGGCGTCCTCGAGCTGAAGGAGTAATTGGCCGGCCTTCACATGCGCTCCCTGCTGCACATAGACCTTTTTCACGGTCGTCGGGTAGGGAGCGTGGGCCTCGAAGCCGTTGATGGGCTCGATCTTGCCGTTGGTCTGAACACTGGCGGTGACGGTAGACTTCTCGGCTATACCGGCGCGCACAGAGACGTCGCGGCGGCGCGACATAAACGCCGCCAGGAGCAGCACGGCGAGCACAATGCCGCCGACGATGATCCAGATTCGCTTACCGCCGGTCGCTTCCGGTTGCTGTCGGGCCATAAGGTTCTATTGAGCAGTATACCGTAAGTCCAATGCTCTCACGGAGTTCCCGAACCAGATCGGATACCCGGCGGAACTCATCGTGAGCCGCGATATCGGACGTTACTGGTTAAGACCCGGGCCGGGTCTGAGAGTTGCTCCAGCACAGCGCCCGATCATTCGATGTTGAAGGGACTGGTGTGGACGCAAAGCATGGATTTCAGGCCGTTGGCTACCGGTCGCCGGTCACTGGGGACGCAAGTTACAATTGCGCCAATGGCTAAGAAGCAAACGCGCTACACCGACGAGCACGCTGCGGCGGGGCTGGAGAAGAAGTTCCCGGACATCGAGACCTGGCCCAACCAGTTTCCGGCCTACGAGATCGTGATCGATATTCCCGAGTTTACCTCCGTCTGTCCGAAGACGGGGCTGCCGGATTTCGGCGTGCTGACCATCCGCTACATGCCGGACAAGCGCTGCCTGGAACTGAAGTCGCTGAAGGAATACCTGCTCGAATACCGCAACCTGGGAATCTTTCAGGAGAACATCGTGAACCGCGTGCTGGAAGACGTGGTGAAAGCGGCGCGTCCGAAGTGGGCGGCGGTGAAGGGTGAGTTCCATGCGAGGGGCGGAATCGGGACGACGGTCGAGGCTCGGTGGCCAAGGCCGAAAAGCTAGTCGCATGGCTTACGGCGCAAGGCGCGTGGCCTACCGGCATTGAGCTATTCGACATTAGCCTTGCTCCCGTCTGATATATTCCGCTCTGCTTGCCCGTCTCCCGCTCAAACCAAGCCCTTGCCGCGCTGGTCATCCTGACCGCGCTGAACCTGTTCAACTACATCGACCGCAACGTGCTGTTTGCCGTGCAGCCGATGATCCAGGCGGAATTCGGCGTCAGCGACGTGAAAATTGCGCTGCTCACCAGCGCTTTTTTCTGGTGCTACATGTTCACGGCGCCGGTGATCGGGATCGCCGCCGACCGCTGGCCGCGCAAGTGGATCATGGTCGCGGGCGCGCTGGTGTGGAGCGCAGCCACGCTGCTGACGGCCGTCACCTTCGATTTCCGCACCCTGCTCATCCGGCACGTGATCGTCGGCATAGGCGAGGCAACCTTCGGGACCGTGGCGCCGGGATTCCTGGCCGATTACTACACCGAAGAACGGCGCGGGCGCATGATGGCGGTTTTGTATTTCGCGATTCCCGTTGGCAGCGCGCTGGGCTACATCGTCGGGGGATACCTGGGACATCGGCACGGGTGGCGCGCTCCGTTTTACGTCGCCGCGATTCCGGGATTCGTGCTGGCCTTGCTGCTGGCGATGATTCCCGAGCCTCCGCGCGGGGCCTCCGACACGATCCAGGAAACTGCCGAGCGCGGAACCGTGTTCGGGCTATTGCACAACCGGGCATTCTGGACGGCAACCCTGGGGCTGGCGATGGTGACCTTCGCGCTGGGCGGCCTCCAGGTATGGATGCCGACCTTCCTCAGCCGCGTACGCGGGGTGCCGCTGGACCGGGCGAACCTGGTCTTCGGCGTCATCGTGTTGACGACGGGAATTACGGCCACACTACTGGGCGGATGGTTGAGCGATTACCGGCTGCGCCATGATCCGGGAGCGCACTACCGGCTGTCGGCGTGGAGCCTGCTGATCGGCGCGCCGGCGATGCTGTTCGCCATCTCAGGCAGAGGCGCACTGATGTTTCCGGCGATTTTCGTGGCTGCGTTCCTGCTGCTGCTGAATACCGGGCCGCTGAATGCGGCACTGGTCACGTCGGTCGGCCCGCACATCCGGGCGAAGGCGGTGGCATTGAACCTGTTCGTCATCCACCTGCTGGGCGACGCATTTTCGCCGGCGATCATTGGGCTGATATCAACGCACAGCTCGCTGCAGACCGGGTTCCTGGCGGCAGTGGTGGCGACGCTGGCGGGCGCGGCCGTGCTGTTCTACGGGGCGAAGTTTGCGCCGCCGGTGCGCGTGACGGAGCCGGCTACGTGATCGCGGCCGGGTGGTTCTTCGGACTGCTGATGGCGTGGTTCTGGGGGGAGCGCCTGCGCGATGGCTGGCACGGCATGCCGACGGTCGCCGACATCGCCACCCCCGAGTGGGACCGCATACCGGCGCCCGCGCCCAGGCTCAGCGTCATCGTTCCAGCCCGAAATGAAGGCGATGCGGTAGTGCGCGGGCTGGCATCGCTGCAGAAACTCGAATATCCCAATTACGAAATAATCGCAGTCGACGACCGATCGACCGACAACACGGGCGAGCTGATGGAGAGGGTCGCGGCGGAGCAGGGAAGCTCGTCGTGTCTGCGCGTGCTGCACGTGCGCGAATTGCCCGCGGGATGGATGGGCAAGCAGCACGCGATGTGGCTGGCGGCGCAGCAGGCGAGCGGAGAATGGCTGCTTTTTACCGATGCCGACGTTGAGTTTCGTCCGGACGCCCTGCGGAGGGCCATCGCGTACGCGGAGGCCGAGCGCGCCGATCACCTGGTGCTGTTTCCATCGCACGCGCTGGAGAGCGCGGGCGAGAAAGTATTCATGGCGGGTTTCCAGATCCTATTCGCGCTGGGGCACCGTCCGTGGAAGGTTGCGGATCCGGACGCCGACGACTTCATGGGGCTGGGGCCGTTCAACCTGATTCGGCGCAGGGCATACGACCAGATCGGCACGTGGGAAGCGCTGAAGATGGAAGTGATCGAAGACATGAAGCTGGGCAAATTGGTAAAGAAGCACCGGCTGGCGCAGCGCAACGTCTTTGGACCGGGGCTGGTGCCGTGGCGCTGGGGCAAGGGCGCGATGGGCATCAGCCGCAATTTGACCAAGAACATGTTTTCACTGCTGCAGTTCCGCTGGGGGAAGTCCATCGGTGCGCTGTTGCTGCTGCTGGCGATTAACTTCATGCCGGTGGCGGGAGCGATCTGGGCGCCGGGATGGGCGAAAGTCCCATATGTGATCGCGCTGGCGTGCATCGCCGGGATTCACGTCGGGATGAGCAAGCGCACGCAGGTGCCGGCGTGGACGTTTTTCTTCTACCCGATCAGCGCGCTGCTGATGGCGTTCACGCTGCTGAGGTCGATGGCGCATGCGGCGAGACACCGGGGAGTGGTCTGGAGGGGAAC
>DAISJI010000047.1:3640-6615 GCA_036821585.1 Terriglobales bacterium | reverse complement strand
AATGCAGGTTCCTCGACTCCGATGCGCCTTGTTCGCGCCAACCCCGGGCGCTCACTTATCAGCGCATCTCCGCTCGGAATGACAGTTCTAAAAGATGATTATTTCTTCTTGAATTCGCCGGCGCTGAACTTTCCTTTTTTCTGCACGTCGTAGTCTTTCGGGATGGGTGGAATTTTGCCGGCTTCGCCTTTGAGCTGGCGCAGTTCGCGCAGGAGCATCTCCGTCCGGCCGTGCCAGTCGGTGATCTTGCCGTAAATCTCGATGTCCTTGTCCTTGAGCTGGCGCACGTCGCCGACGTCTTTGAGCGCGCTGGCGAAGACGACGACGGAGAAGGCGCACTTCGTGTAGTCGTCGCAAAAATTCAGGTAGAGAGAGCCGCCCGTGCTTTCACCGATGTTGACGACCTTGCCCTTGACGCAGCGGGTTTCGCCGAGGTGATCGGGGGCTTCGGTGAAGGGGATGCATTCGGCGGCGGCGGTGGTGGACAAGAGGATTAGGACGAGTAGTGGTTTCATGTCGTGCCGTCCTTGCGGGAACAGTGTAACGCCAGCGGTGCGAGACAGAGCGGGCGAAGTGGCCCAGAGATGGGATTTGTGAGTTCCGTTCTGGTAACGAAAAGCGAAACCCGGAGCGGCTTGCGCCGTCCCGGGTCACAGACACGAATGCTCTTGGGCAGGAGAAAATGCCGGTGGCTTACTTCCCGAACGACGCGACAGCTTGTGCCTCGTCGTCCTTAATGTCGAAAACGGTATACAGCTTCGTGATCTGGAGCAGGTCGTGGACCTTCTTGGTCAGGTTCAGCAGCTTAAGTTCACCGCCGCCGTTGCGGACGGTGGTGTAAGCGCTGACCAGCTCGCCGATGCCAGAGCTGTCGATGTAGGTCACGTCGCCCAGGTTGAGCAGAATTTTGTTGCTGCCCTTGCCGAGCAGGTCTCGAACCAGGTCGCGCAGGACCACGCTGCCCTCGCCCAAGGTGATGCGGCCGCTCAGATCGACGATAGTGATGCCATCCACCTGGCGGGTGCTCGATTTCATTGTCACTTGGTCTCCTCCTTGCCCTCGGCGGATTCGCCTTGGACGTTCTTGATCATGGTTATTTCTGTACCCGGCTCCAGGTTGCGAATGCGAACGTCGTCCATGAAAGCACGGATGAGAAAAATGCCGCGGCCCGACTGCTTGAGAAGATTTTCCGGCGCCAGCGGGTTGGGAATCCTTTCGAGATGAAGTCCTTTACCCTCATCGGCCACCGTGATCACCAGCGACTTGCCGGTGTTCTCGAATCCCACCGTCATTTTCTTGGTGGGATCGTAATGGTTGCCGTGCAAGACCGCATTCACCGCGGCCTCGCGTACGGCCATGGAGATGCGATTCACGGTTTCTTCGTCGAAGCCCAGCTTGGTCGCGAACTCGGTAGCGACCTCTTCGGCCCTGTTCACGCTGTCGAGGGTCGATTCCAGGCTGTGAGAGACCCGCATGGCGGTCATGTCCGTCATCTGTTCGTAGCTCGGGGCCGACCGCCGCGTTCCGTTTGTTCCGGCGGATACTTCGCTCGGGAACGGGTAGTTTGCCCTTTGCACAGCGTTTGTGTCAATGAAGCTGTTCGAGCGCCGCAAAGTGGTTGGACCAGCCAGCCCGGTCGCCACACCGCCGCGCCGAAAAATATCGTACGCCAGCATTTCAGGGGTTGGCTTCGAAAGCCAGCATGGGTATGCTCACGGGTACGACCGTTTTCAAGGCAGGGAACAGGCAGTGAACTTCGCGCTTACAGAACTGTTAAGAGTTCCGGTGCAGGACCCCGGCGGCAGCATCGCCGGGCGTGTGCGCGAAGTGGCGTTCTGTCCGCAAGACGACGCGACCCGGGTTTCCGCGCTCATTGTGCGGACCAGCAGCGGCGATCGCCTGCTTGGATTGGGACAAATCGCCTCGATCAATGGCGGGATCAAGGCACGGACCGCGGTGTCCGAGTGGCCGCCATTTGTCGGTTCGGAAGGCATGCTGCTGCTGACGCGCGACCTGCTGGACCAGCAGATCATCGACGTCCATGGCCGCAAGGTGGTCCGGGTCAACGATGTCGATCTGAACGAGGAGCCCTTTGAAGGGCACGTGGCACTGCGCATGGCGTCGGTGGATGTGGGCGCGCGCGGTGCGGTGCGGCGGCTGCTCCGAGGATTGGTGCCGGCCCCGGCGTTGCGGGCGCTGCTCAAGAAGATCCCGCCGCGCATGATCCCGTGGGAGTTCGTGGACCTGATCGAAACCGATCCGGCGCGCCGGGTGAAGCTGAAGATCAGCCATGAGCTCCTGGCCAAACTGCACCCGGCCGACATCGCGGACATCATCGAAGAGCTGGCGCCGGCGGAACGCGAGGCCGTCTTCGAAACGCTCGACGAAGAAGTGGCCGCCGACGCGCTGGAAGAGATCACGCCGAAACTACAGCGCTCGATCGTGGAGTCGCTGGATTCGGACCGCGCGGCCGACATCGTCGAAGAAATGGACCCCGACGCCGCGGCGGACTTGCTGGGCGACCTGTCGGCGGAGACTTCCGCCGAGATCCTGGGGGAGATGGAGCAGGAGCAGCGCGACGAAGTCAGCGAGCTGCTGGGGTTCCAAGAGAACACCGCCGCCGGCCGCATGACGACCGAGTACATGGCGATTGACAAGCGCTCCACGGCGAACGACGCCATCGAGATGCTGCGCAACTTCGAGGGCGGCATCGAAAGCCTGAGCACCATTTACCTGATCGAGCCCGACGAAAAGCTGGTCGGAGCGGTGCCGCTATCGAAGCTGGTGCTGGCCACGCACGATACGGCGCTGGCACAGCTTGCGGTGGAACCACTGATCTCCACGCACGCCGGCGTGGGCGAAAAGGAAGTCGCCGAGCTGTTCGACAAATACAACCTGCTGACCCTGCCAGTGGTCGATGAATCAGGAAAACTCACGGGCGTAATCACCGCCGACGACATCATCAGCCTGCTGCG
>DAISJI010000047.1:2388-3540 GCA_036821585.1 Terriglobales bacterium | reverse complement strand
GAATGTTCCAAGTGCGGCGAGCGCGTCAGCGCCGACACGCCGCAGACCCTCTGCCCCAAAGATGCCGGATCGTTGTACGTCCGCTACGACCTGGAACTGCTGAAGAAGACATTCACGCGTGAATCGCTGGCGGGAAAACCGGCGAGCATGTGGCGGTATGCGGCGGTGCTGCCGGACGCGGAGCCAGTGACGCTTGGCGAAGGGTTCACGCCGATGCTGGAGAGCCGCCGCACCGCGGGCGTGTACATCAAGGACGAAGGCATCAATCCCACCGGGTCGTTCAAGGCGCGCGGATTGTCGGCGGCGGTGACCATGGTGCGCCACTATGGCGTGAAGAAGGTCGCAATCCCATCGGCCGGAAACGCGGCGAGCGCGCTGGCGGCGTACGCGGCGGCGGCGGGCGTGGAGGCGCACATCTTCATGCCCAAGGACGTACCGCAAGCGAATTACATCGAGTGCACCAGCTACGGCGCGAACGTCACGCTGGTGGATGGGCTGATCTCCGACTGCGCCCGCATCATCGGCGAACGCAAGCAGCAGGAGGGCTGGTTTGACATTTCGACGCTCAAGGAACCGTTCCGCATCGAGGGCAAAAAGACCATGGGATACGAAGTCGCGGAGCAACTCGGATGGAAGCTGCCCGACGGCATCATCTATCCGACGGGCGGCGGCGTGGGATTGATTGGGATGTGGAAGGCGTTCGAAGAGATGGAGCAATTGGGCTGGGTGAGCGGCAAACGCCCGAAGATGATCGTGGTGCAGGCCAGCGGGTGCGCGCCCATTCCGAAAGCCTGGGAAGAGCACAAGCCGGTGTCGGAGGCGTGGAAGAACGCGTCGACGATCGCGGCCGGACTGCGCGTGCCCAAGGCGTACGGCGACTACATCATTCTCGACATCCTGAAGCAAAGCGGCGGCACGGCCGTGGAAGCCACCGACGACGAAATCATGCTGGCTTTCCAGCAGTGGGCGCGCGAAGAAGGAGTGTTCGCGGCGCCGGAGGGAGCAGCGTCGCTGGTGGCGTACCAGAAGCTGAGGAAGTCGGGATTCTTCAAAGAAAGCGACAAGGTCGTGCTGTTCAATACCGGATCAGGGCTGAAGTACATCGACGTGATCGCGGCGTGGCAGGAAAAGAACAAGGCGCAGCAGCCGAAG
>DAISJI010000047.1:0-2288 GCA_036821585.1 Terriglobales bacterium | reverse complement strand
GCGTACATCTGCTCGGTGATGGGCATCTCGACTTTGAACTTGTGCGCGAGCCCGACGGCAGCGTTGGTGGTCAGTACGCCTTCGGCAACCATGCCATGCATGCCGGCGATGATGTCGTCGAGCTTGCGTCCTTTGCCCAGTTCCACGCCGACAGTGCGATTGCGTGAGAGGCCGCCCGTGCAGGTGAGGACCAAATCGCCGAGGCCGGCCAGTCCCGCCATGGTTTCCGAGCGTCCGCCGCAGGCGATGGTGAGGCGCGTGATTTCGGCGAGCCCACGGGTGATGAGCGCGGCGGCGGTGTTGTGGCCCAGGCCGAGTCCGTCGCATACACCAGCGGCGATGGCGATCACGTTCTTCAGCGCGCCGCCCAACTCCACACCCACCACATCGTCGTTGGTGTAAACGCGGAAGGAGGGTTCGCTGAACTCGCGCTGCACGGTGGCGGCGAGGTCCTTGTCCTTCGAAGCGATGGTGATGGCCGTCGGATCGCCGCGCGCGACTTCCTTGGCGAATGATGGGCCGCTGAGGGCGCCTAGGCGTGGGTCATTGATTCCGATTTTGCCGAGAACTTCGGCGATCACTTCGTTCATACGCAGCAGGGAGTCGTTCTCGACACCCTTGGTGGCGCTGACGAAGAGTATGTCGCGCGTGAGGTGCGGCGCCATTTGCGTGAACAGCCGCCGGGTGTGGTGCGAAGGCATGACGCTGACAACGATCTCAGCGCCGCGCAGCGCGTCTTCAAAGCTATTGGTGGGCTCGACGCGTTCGGGAATCGGAGCGGTCGGGAGGAAGAGGTCATTGGTGCGACGGGCGGTGATGGATTCGACGACCTCTTTTTCGAAGGCCCACAAGCGGACACGGTGCGAACCCTTGCGTCCGACAACGATGGCGATTGCCGTGCCCCACGCGCCTGCGCCGATGACGGAGATGTCCATGAGTTTCGAGTACTGAGTTCCGAGTTTTGAGTTCAGCGGTGTTTCAGTTCAAACCTTTGTTCGGTACCGGCCAACAGACGCCGGATGTTCTGGTGGTGCTTGAGGATGATAATGGCTGCGGCGGCGACCATCGCAGCGAATACCGCAGGCGATGCCTGATTTCGATAGAGCAGCCATGCGCACACCGGAAAAGCCGCGGTGGCAACGATCGAGCCGAGGCTGATGTACCGGAAGGCCGCGACCAGCAAGGCAAAGATCACAAGAACGACAAGCACGGCCTTGGGCGCGAGGGCAACAAATGCGCCGACACCGGTCGCAACACCTTTGCCGCCCCTGAATTTCAGCCAGATGGGAAAGACATGGCCAAGGATGGCGAAGACGGCTGCGATTGCCGCGACCAAATACGCGCCCTGCATGGAAGCCCCTTGCGCCCGTAGTACCGCCTCCACTTGTTCGCGTGTTCCGGTGATTCCCGTGTGCGTCAGCGATACGTTCGCGAGTTGCATACCGACTACGACGGCTGCATAGCCTTTCAGCGCGTCAAGAACCAGCGTCGCAATTCCTAGCCCCGGGGCTTTTCGGGCGACATTGGTGGCGCCGATGTTGCCGCTGCCGTACTGGCGGACGTCCTCGCCGCGGAAGACGCGCAGCAGGATATAGCCGAAGGGGATGGAGCCGAGGAGATAAGCGATGGCGGCGACGATTAGGTAGATGGCCATGAAAAATGCAGGTTCCTCGTGCCCCACCCTAGCAAACCCAGCTAGGGTGGGCCACCCGCCGCTACAAGAACTTATGTCTCATTCCAGCGGAAACGCTTGCAGCTTGAAGTAGCGCGCGCCGCTGGGGCCGAGCTGGCTTTCGTATAGAACAAATTCGCGCGCGGTCATTGTACCGAAGTCGGGTTGCGGCAAGGACTCCAATTTATCGGCCAGCCGCGCCAGCTTGTTGCTGGGACGGTCTCCGGGCTGCGGATGCGGACGGCCGGAACCTGCGCGCGCGAGCGTCAGGTGCGGCTTGTAGGGGTTGGTTTCGCGCGGAATACCGGTGCGCGAGACAGCCTCGTCAACACTGGCCGCAAGCTTTGGCAGTGCGTCCGATGCAAGAATGCCGACCCAGAAGACGCGCGGGTTCTTGGCATTCGGGAAGAAGCCATTGTCGCGGAAGGCGACCTCAAAGGGCGCGGCTTTGACGGCCGCCAGTTCACGCTTGATTTGATCGACTCGTTCCAGCTTCTGTTCGCCGATGAATTTCAGCGTGACGTGGAACGATTCGGGGCGGACCCAGCGCACGTCGGGCGCGAAGTTGCGCAGGCCGTCCGTGTAGCGCGCGATGGCGGCGCGAATCTGATCCGGA
>DAISJI010000046.1:9929-12394 GCA_036821585.1 Terriglobales bacterium | reverse complement strand
TTGCCAGCTCGCCCGCGGTCTCGATCGACGGCGGGAACTGTCCCTTGATGTACGCCTTCGCCGAGTCCAGTTCCTCCTGCGTGATGCCCTTCTCGTGCAGGCGCTTCGCGACTTCCAGCGTCAGGTCCATCGCCTTCTCGGTCGTCGCGTTGCGCGTGTAGGTCGAGATGGCGAACGCTCCCGGCACTTTCCGCATGTCGAAGAACGAGCGCGCGCCGTAGGTCAGGCCGCTCTTGATGCGCAGCTCGGAGTTGATCATCGAGGTGAAGCGCCCGCCGAACAGCGTGTTCACCACGTTGATGTACACGCGGTCCGGGTTCGTTCGCGCCACGCCGACGTTTCCGATCGCATAGTAGGTCTGCGTCGAATCGGGCTTGTCGATCAGCAGCAAGCGCTTGCCCATGACCGCCGCCGGTTGCGGAATCGCCGCCGCCGGAGCCGCTTTGCCGGTCCAGCCGCCGAACTTCGCCTCCAGCAGCTTCTGCATCTCCGCCGCCGAGAAATCGCCGGCAATCGCGATGATGGTGTTGTCCGGTGTGTAGTGCGCCTTATGGAACGCCACCACGTCGCCGCGCGTGATCGCCTTCAGCGAATTCTCGTCGCCGCCGTCGGGACGCCCGTACGGATGATTGCCGTACAGATACTTATAGAAATAGGTGTCCAGCACCGCCCCGGCGCGGTCCTTCGCGGCGCGGATTCCGTCCACCCGCTGTGCCTCCAGCTTGGTGACTTCCGCTTCCGGAAAACTCGGGTGCTGGAGCAGATCAGAAAGGATGTCCAAACCCTCACCGACATCTTTCTTCATGAACTCCGCCCGCCCGCGCGACATGTCCGGCGAGGCATCGGCCCCGAACGTTGCGCCCAGGAAGTCCAGTTGCTCGGAGACCTGGTCTGCCGTGCGCGTCGGCGTACCCTTGCGCAGCAAGCTCGCCGTCAACGACGCCACGCCTTCCTTGCCCGCCGGATCGGCCACCGCGCCCGACTTCACCAGGAACGCCACGCTCACCAGCGGCACCTCGTGCTTCTCCAGCAGGTACACGGTCACGCCGTTCTTCAGCTTCGCTTTCGTGAATGGCGGCATCTTCAACTTCGGCGCGGTTTGCGCGGAAGCCAGCGCTGCCAGCAGCAACAGCGCGATTGCGATTCGGGTTTTCATTGCGCGCCTCCTTCCGGAATCAGCGTCGCGACAGTTCGGTTTTTCGACGAGAAATATTTCTTCGCCACTCGCTGCAGGTCCGCCGCCGTCACCCGGTTGTACTCCTCCGGTTGCGTGTACAGCTTGTGATAGTCGCCGCGAAAAACTTCCGCCGACCCCAGCAGGTTCGCCCTCCCGCTGATCGTTTGCAGGCTGCGATAGAACCGCGCCAGCAGGATGTTCTTCGCCCGCTGCAAATCGTGGTCGCTCACCGCTGCGCCGGCAACTTTATCGAGCTCCTCATACACCGCCTTCTCGATGTCCTTCGTGTCCACCTTCGCCCGCGGCTGTATGTTGATCGTGAAGAGTCCGGGATCGAATCCCGACGTCACGCCGCCGCCAACGTTGATCGCCATCTGCCCCTTGTCCACCAGCCGCTGGTACATGCGCGAACTTTCGCCCGCGAACAGTACGGTCTGCAAAACTTCCAGCGCGGTGTGGTCCGGTGTGCCGATCTTCGGCGCGTGGTACGCGAACATCAGGATCGGCAGTTGCGCGAACTTCCGCACCTCGACACGCCGCTCGCCCATTTGCTCTGGCTCCACGGTCGTCACCGGCGGCGGCGGATCGTGCGACGGGATCGGCTCAATGGTCAGCTTGGCCAGTGCGAACACCTGTTCCGCCGTCACGTCGCCGACCACCACCATGGTCGCGTTCGACGGCGAGTACCCCATCGCGAAGTGCCGCTTCAGGTCGTCCATCTTCCAGTTCTCGATGTCGCTCATCCACCCGACGACCGGCCAGTGATACGGGTGCGCGGTAAACGCGGTCGCCCACATCTGCTCGCGCAGGATGCCGCCGTTGCTGGCGTCCACCGACGAGCGTCTCTCGCTCGCCACCACGCCGCGTTCGCTTTCGACAATCTTCGGATCGAAGCTCAGGTCGCGAATGCGATCGGCCTCCAGGTCGAAGATCAGCGGCAGCGTGGAAGACGGGAACCAGTCCTGGTATACCGTCACGTCGTTGCTGGTGTACGCGTTGTTCGACCCGCCCGCTGCCTCCATCGTTTTGTCGAACGCGCCCGGCCCGTACTTCTTCGCCCCGTTGAACATCATGTGCTCGAAGAAATGCGAGACGCCGGTCGTCCCCACGCGCTCGTTGCGCGACCCGATGCGGTAGAAGATGTAGAGCGCGACGTTGGGGATCGAGTGGTCTTCCTGCACCAGGATTTTCATGCCATTGGCCAGCGTGGTGGTCTTCACCTCCACGTTTTGTGCCAATAATGGCAGCGACAGCAACACGCAGACGGCCGTCAGGACGCCTCTGCGCC
>DAISJI010000046.1:4205-9829 GCA_036821585.1 Terriglobales bacterium | reverse complement strand
GGAATCGGATCGCCCACCAGCAGCTCAATCTTTCCCGGACGTATATGGAAGCTGTTCATCGGCAGTACTTCGTACGTCCCGACGATCGCCATCGGCACGATGTCCGCTTCCGCCTTGATCGCCACGTAGCATGCGCCCGTCATGAACGGCTGCACCTGTCCCGTCGCCGAGCGCCCGCCCTCCGGAAACACCACCAGCGGCGTTCCATTTTTCAGGTTCGGCACTGCCCGCAACAGGCTGCGCATGGCGCTCAGCTTGTTCCCCGGCGCGATCGGCACCTGCCCCGACCGCCGCAAATGCCAGCCCATGAACGGATAGCGAAACAACTCTTCTTTCGCGACGATGCGGAACTGCCGCGGCATGCTCGTGTACAGGACTGGAATGTCGAGCGCGGAAATGTGGTTGGCCGCGAACACATGCGGGTGCGACCAATCAATCTTGTCCAGCCCGCTTACCCTGGCCGGCGACCCTACGGTATGCAGGATCAGCCACGACCACAGCCGTGCGAACCGGTGCTGGATGCGCCCATCGCGGTCCCACAGCGACGACAGCAGCGACATCGTCCCCAGCACGATCGTGTACAGGTAGATAAGCGGGTCGAAGAAGAAGATCGACCGCAGCCAGCTCATCGCATTCCAGAGTCTGCGTCCCACGGGAGAAGCTGATTGTAATGCGCTCACGACACGATGCCCATCAGCCGCATCGCTTCTCCCACCAGGTAGATCGATCCCGTCACCACCACCACGCCGTCGCTTCCGGCCAGTGCCCGCGCACGCACCAGCGCCTCGGGAATTCTCGGCTCCAGCACCATCTCCGCTCCCGTCCGCGCCGCCGCCTGCGCGATCTCTTCCGGACTGGCCGCGCGCGGATTTTCGGCATGCGTCGCCACCACCGCCGACGCCAGCGGAAACAGGATGCTCGCCATCTCCGCGACCGCCTTGTCCCGCATCGCGCCAAACAGCATTACCAGCCTGCGCTCCGGATACATGTGCGACAGCGCTGCCCGCAGCGCCCACGCGCCGTCCGGATTGTGCGCCACGTCGAACAGAAATTCCGGCGCGCCACTTACGACTTGCAGGCGCCCCGGCCAGCGCGTCTCGCGCACGCCGCGTGCAATCGCCGCCGCCGGCACGCCAACTCCGAGGCCGTCCAACTCCACCGCCGTCGCAATCGCCAGCGCCGTGTTGCGAAGCTGATGCCGCCCCAGCAGCGCCGGCTGAATCCGGATTTCCTCGCCCAGCGCGGTCACTGTATAGCTGGATTCTCCCGCCGCGGTTTTCGCATCCGCCTCGGGCGTCACCGGCGGCATGTGCGCCGCCGCGCTCACTGCCCGCGCGTCTTTCTCCAGGATCGCGCGCCCGAGCACGTCATTCGCCTGCGGATGCTGCGGCAGAATCACCGCCACGCCGTTCTTGCGGATGATCCCCGCCTTCTCGCCCGCAATCTCCGCGATCGTGTTGCCCAGGTATTTCTGATGATCGAGCGAAATATCGGTGATCACCGACACGAGCGGCTCAACCACGTTGGTCGCGTCCAGCCTGCCGCCCATCCCGACTTCCAGCACCGCAATCTCGACGCTCGCGCCCGCGAAGTGTTCGAAAGCAATCGCCGTCATCGTCTCGAAGAAGCTCGGATGCCACGGCAACTCCCCGCGCTCCACCAGCCGCTTCGCCGTCTCATCCACCTTGTTATAGGTGCTGGCGAATTCCGCATCGGAGATCGCCTCGCCGTTCACGCGAATCCGTTCGTTGATCCTCACCAGGTGCGGCGACGTGTACAGCCCCGTGCGATGTCCCGCCGCACGCAGGATCGACGCCAGCGTCGCCGCGGTCGATCCCTTCCCGTTCGTTCCCGCAATCAGTACCGACTTGAAGCGCTGCTGCGGATCGCCCAGCGCCGCCACAAGCACGCGCATGTGTGCCAGGTCGAACTTCGGCGGCGGCGTCCGCGCCAGCTCGTGCCCCAGCGCGTACAGGTGCGCGACTGCTTGCGAGTAATTCATTATCTTTGGGAGCGAACCTTGGATCGAAACCTAACGCTGGTCCTTGGTGGCGGGCATCCAGCCCACAGCTAGCCGCTTAAGAGCGAATAGCTTCCTTCGTCATGAACTCCAGCGCCCGCGCGATGTACCCTTTCAGCTCCTTGCGATGCACCACCGCATCCAGCATCCCGTGCTCCAGCAGGAATTCGCTGCGCTGGAATCCCTCGGGCAATTTCTGCCGAATCGTCTGCTCGATCACGCGCGGCCCGGCAAACCCGATCAGCGCGCCCGGTTCCGCGATGTTCAAGTCTCCCAGCATCGCGAACGACGCCGTCACCCCGCCCGTTGTCGGATCGGTGAGCACCGAAATGTAGGGCACGCCCGCCGCATCCATCGACGCCAGCGCCGCCGAGATGCGCGCCAACTGCATCAGGCTGACCACGCCCTCCATCATGCGTGCCCCGCCCGACGCGGAAACGATGATCAGCGGAACCCGGTCCTTCGTCGCCCGCTCGATGTGCCGCGTGATCGCCTCGCCCACCACCGCGCCCATGCTCCCGCCGATGAACGAATACTCCATCGCGCAGACGTACACGTCCCGCCCGTTCAACTTGCCGCGCGCGTTGATGATCGCGTCCTTGAGTTCGGTTTCCGCCTGCGCCTTCTTCAATCGCCCGGCGTAAGGCTTCAGGTCGGTGAAGTGCAGCGGATCGGTGGACGCGAGCGACATGTCGTCCGTCGTGTACTCGCCGTCCAGCAGTTGCGCCAGCCGCGTGCGCGCGTCCACCCGGAAATGCTTCTGGCACTTCGGGCAGACGTTGAAATTGTCTTCGAGGTCTTTCTTCCAGACGATCTGCCGGCAGCCCTCGCACTTCACCCACAGCCCTTCGGTACGGACTTTCTTCTCGCCCGAAGTATCCAGCTCGCCGGCTTCTCTTTTGAACCAGGTCATAAGAATTTGGTGATTCAGCAATTTGTGATTTTGTGATTTGTCGAATCGCCAAGCCCAGGCAGGGCTTCCGCCGCAATCGCCAAATCACGCAATCACAAATGTCAGTATTCGATGCCGCGCTGCGCCATCACGCCCTTCTCGTACGCGTGTTTCACCTGGCGCATTTCGGTAACGGTGTCGGCCAAATCAATAATTGTCGGATGCGCATTGCGCCCCGTCAAGATGACATGCACCATCTCCGGCTTGGTGCGCAGCACCTCGGCCACCTTTTCCGGATCGAGCATGCCGTAGCTGATCGCGTAATTGATCTCGTCCAGCACGACCAAGTCCCACAGTCCCGAGCGGATTGCCTGCGCCGCCTCGGCCCACGCCTCTTCGACCATCCGGATATCTTCCGGATCGGTCTCCGCCCCGCCTACCTTCACGAAACCGCGTCCCATCTGCTTCATCACGAAGCGGTCGCCGAACGCCTGCACGGCATCCAGTTCGCCGTAATGCCACGAGCCCTTCAGGAACTGCAGCATCAAGACCTTCATGCCGTTTCCAACGGCGCGCAGCGCGGTACCCATGGCGGCAGTCGTCTTGCCCTTGCCGGGCCCGGTGTTCACGATAATCAGTCCGCGCCGTACGTCGCTCATTCGCGCCTTCGATTGTAAACGTTGGGCTGATTCGCCGCTTACATCGCCAATCTTTGGGAGTGTCATTCCGAGCGAGGATGTGTGCGAAAACCAGCCGGCCCGGGTTTGGCCTGCGGGTTCGTGCATCCGAGTCGCGGAACCTGCATTTCCGTACGCGGTACGCCGTATACCGCTTTGACCCCGCCTCCTCGTCTGGCCTACCATTCCGGGTTCGCCCGGAACTCGATATGCGGAAACTCCTCTTCTTCTTCCTTTTCGCTGTCCTCGCCGCCGCTCAAACCATCCAACTCCACGTCGACGCGCGCGAGGCCCCGCGCCGCGTCTTTCATGCGCGTCTCACCATTCCCGCCGCGCCCGGCCCGCTCACCCTCTACTACCCGCAGTGGCTCCCCGGCAATCATCGCCCCACCGGGCCCATCAATAATGTGGTTGAGTTGCGCTTCCAGGCCGCCGGCAAGCCCATCGCGTGGCATCGCGACGACGTCAACATGTACGCCTTCCACTGCGACGTGCCCGCGGGCGCCAACAGCGTGGAGGTCAGCTTCGACTACGTCACGCCCAGCCGCGGCCCCGGCCGCTTCGATCCCGCTTCCACCGACCAGTTGATGATCTTCAACTGGAACCTGGTAACGCTCTATCCCGCGGGCAAGCCTGCCGCCGATTACACCTTCCAGGCAACGCTCCAGCTTCCGCCAAACTGGAAATTCGGAACTCCGCTGCCGGTGGTGCGCCAGACCGCTGACGGAATCGAATTCGCGCCAGTTTCTCTGACCACGCTCATCGATTCGCCCGTCGTCGCCGGTGCGCACTATCGCATGATTCCGCTTCCGTCGCCCGGTGCGCCGCCGCAGGAACTCGACATCGCCGCCGACACCGACTCCGCGCTCGAACTGTCGCAGGATCTCATCGATCGCCACAAACGTCTGGTGGCGGAAGCCGCTGCGCTCTTCGGCGCGCATCACTACAGCCGCTATCACTTCCTGATTACGCTCACCGACGTGGCCGGCGGCAGCGGCCTCGAGCACCACGAGTCCAGCGACGATCGCATGGCGCTGCGCGCGTTTATCGATCCCGATCTTCGCAAGCTCTCCGCCGGCCTGCTGCCGCACGAATTCGTCCACTCGTGGAACGGCAAGTACCGCCGCCCCGCGGGCCTTGCCACGCCGAATTACCAGGAGCCGATGAAGGGCGAACTGCTGTGGGTTTACGAAGGTCTGACCAGTTATCTCGGCGACGTTCTTACCGCGCGCAGCGGCCTGTGGACTTCCGAGCAGTTCCGCGACAGCCTCGCCGACACCGCCGCCAGCCTCGACCACGAAGCCGGACGCAAATGGCGTCCGCTCGCCGACACCGCCATCTCCGTCCAGTCGCTCAGCGACGCTCCGCGCGAGTGGACTTCGCTCCGCCGCAGCCTCGATTACTATGCCGAGAGCGTGCTCATCTGGCTGGAGGCGGACACCATCATCCGCCGCGAAAGCAATGGCCGGCACTCGCTCGACGATTTCTGCCGCGAGTTCTTCGGCCCGCCCAGCGGACCTCCGGCGCTCAAGACCTACATCCTCGACGACGTGATCGCCGCGCTGAACCACGTTCAGCCGCATGATTGGGCCGGGTTTTTCCGTGCGCGTGTTTACGAGGTCTCGCCCCGCGCGCCTCTCGGCGGCATCGAGCAGGGCGGTTGGAAGCTGGAGTACAACGACACGCCCAGCGATCTCCGCAAGACCGCCGAAACCCGTGGCCGCTTCATCAACCTCACCGACTCGCTCGGCATGTCGGTTGCGCGTTCCGACGGAAACATTGGCGACGTGATTTCCGGCATGGCGGCGGCGCAGGCTGGAATTTCTCCGGGCATGAAGTTGGTCGCCGTGAATTCGCGCGCCTGGTCGCCCGAGAACTTGATGGACGCCCTGCGCGCGCGCCAACCCTTCGATCTGCTGGTGGATAACGACGGCGTGTTCAAGACTGTGAAAGTGGATTATCGCGACGGCCTGCGCTCTCCGCACCTGGTCCGCAACTCGGCCGCTCCCGACTTACTGGGCGACATCATCAAGCC
>DAISJI010000046.1:0-4105 GCA_036821585.1 Terriglobales bacterium | reverse complement strand
AGCAGCACCACCCGCGCCAACTCATGCGGCAGGGTCATGCGCCCCAGCGAAATCTGCACCGACGCCGCGCGTAGCGTCTCCTCCGACCATCCATTCGCCGGACCGATGGCAAACAGCAGCGCCTGCGTTCCGCGGTTCTGATGCGCGGCCAGAAACTGCGCCAGTTCCTCCGACGACATCTGCTTCCCGCGCGCATCCAGCGCGACCAGCAATTGCCCCGGACGGTCCAATTGCTTCTGCACCGCCTTCTCGCTCGCCAGTTCCAGCGATTCGGTCGGAACGTAGTGCGACAACCGCTTCAGGTAATCGAGCGTCAGCGACTGGATCGCCCGCTCCTTCGTTTTCCCAATCCACGCCACCCGCAGCTTCAATCGTCTTTCCTTTGCGTTCCTTCGCGTCCTTTGCGGTTCATGCCTTCCGTCCGCCCGCCAACACAATCTCCGCTGTCAACTTCACTGCCCCGCCATCCACGAACTTCTCCAACGCCGCCGTCACCTCGCGCTCAATTTCCGGCTTGTCTTTTGCGCTCTCGATCACCGGACGAAACGGCGCCGTCACCGCCTGGAAATACGCCCACAATTCCGCCGCGCTCTCCGTCCACACCCACGGCACGGTGCGGATCTCGTCCCGCGCATCCGCGAATCCTGCTTCCGACAACGCGCGCGCCAACGTTCCCTTTTCCGCAAATTTGAACATCGCCGCCGCCCCCGGAGGGACCTTCGCCCCCGTGTGCCGCATGACAATCCGCACCGTTGCCTGGAAATACGGCTGATCAAAGCTTCCCCACGCCGCGAACGCCACTCGTCCTCCCGGCTTCAGCACCCGGCGCATCTCCCGCAGCGCCCGCGGCAGGTCGCTAAAGAACATCGCGCCAAACCGGCACGTGATCAGATCGAATGAATTTTCCGGATATTGCAGTGCATGCACATCGGCGCGCTCAAACGTGATGTTCGTCAGCGCCCGCTCCCTCGCCCGCTCCGCCGCGATCTTCAGCGGCTCTTCCGACAAGTCCGCCGCCACCACGCCGCCCGACGCTCCCACCCGCCGCGCCACCTTCAGCGACGGCGCTCCCGTTCCACAGGCAACGTCCAGCACCCGCTCGCCCGGCTGCGGGTTCGCGTACTCCACCAGCGCGTCGGTGACGTGCCTGCCCATCTCCGCCGACGCGCGCTCCCACCTCTGCGCCGCCGACATCCGCGCGTGCTCCGCCCAATTCGCTTCAGACATACCGTGAAAATAACAGAAGGAGGAGAGTAGCGCCGTGACTTAGGCCCGGCGCTTCGTCAAAAGCCGTTTGACTTCGTTCTATCCGCGTCGATCCGTGCAAATCCGCGGTTAGATCTTCTTCAGTCGAGCCCGTATCTTTTTCTTTTTTCCAGCAGCGTCTTCCGGCTGATCCCCAATATCTGCGCCGCCATCGTTTTCTTCCCGCGCGTGAAGTCCAGCACTTCCGCGATGTAGCTGCGCTCCAGATCTTCCAGCGACATCTTCTTCCCCGCGGGCGCCGCTTCCCGCACATGCGCCGGCAAATCCTGCGGCAGGATCTCGGGCCCCGCGCCCGTCACCACCGCGCGTTCGATAATGTTCCTCAACTCGCGCACGTTGCCCGGATACGAGTAAGCCTGCAACGCCTCCATCGCCGCCGCCGCGAACGTCATCCGAGGCTTGCGATGCATCGCGACCAGTTGCGCCAGGAAGTGCTCCGCAATCGGCCGCACGTCCGCCGGACGCTCCCGCAGCGCCGGCACCGCGATCGGAATCACGTTCAGCCGGTAATAGAGGTCTTCGCGGAACGTATGCCTCGCCACCGCGCGCTCCAGGTCCACGTTGGTCAGCGCGATCAGCCGCGCGTTGACGGAAATGCTTTTCACTCCGCCCAGCCGCTCGAATTTCTTTTCGTCGATCACCCGCAGCAGCTTGGCCTGCATCGGCATGGTGAGCGCGGCGATCTCGTCGAGCACGATCGTCCCCGCTCCCGCCAGCTCCAGCCGCCCGACCTTGGTGTGCGACGCGCCCGTAAACGCGCCTTTCTCGTAGCCGAACAGCTCGCTCTCCAGCAGCTCCGTGGGCAGGCTGGCGCAATCGATTTTCACCAGCGGATCATCGCTTTGCGGACCGAGATAGTGAATCACCGACGCGAGCAGGTCTTTCCCCGTCCCGCTTTCTCCGCGGATCAAAACGGTGGAAGTGGAAGCTGCGATTCCGCGGACTTCCTGGAGCAGTCGTGCGCTGGCGGGGTCGGCGGCGACCCACGACTCCAGTACGGCGGCGGCATGCGTGCGTTGGGGATGCGCCATGGTCAGCGGCGATTCCGGTATCTCGTACGCCGGCGCTGCTTGCGGCTGCAGCGCGGGCGCGATTGTGGTTATGCCTTGCGCTTGCGGCGGCGCGTAGGCACTGATTTCTTTCGGGAGGAAGTCGTAGCCTTTGCCCGGGCGCGCTTCTTTGCCGGCGCTCGTTTCTTCGCCGGGGCCCGCAGCTCCGCGGGCGCGAGTTGTTTTGCCGATTTCCAAAGCCGCTCCAGGTTGTAGAAGTGCCTCGCCTTTTGCGAGAACACGTGGACCACGAAATCCACGTAGTCCAGCAGCACCCACTCGGCCTGCCGGTACCCCTCCACGTGCGTGGGCCTCAGCCCGGCCTTCCCGAGTCTCTGCTCTACCTCATCGGAGATGGCTTGAATCTGCCGCGGGTTGCTACCGCTGCAAATTACGAAATAATCGGTAAATCCGCCCGACGCCTTGTCCAGCTCCAGCACCTTCAGTTCGTCGGCCTTTTTCTCCTCGCAGGCGGCAATCGCCTCCGTCACCTGTCGCTTTACGTCAGCTTTCTTGGTTCGCAAATTCAGTCTCCCGTCGCCCGTTGCCCTGCTTAGGTTTGTTCTTGTTACTCGGTACTCATTACTCGTTACTTCCTCACATATAGATGCTCTTTCCTGATGTACTCGACCACCGCCTCGTCGAGCAACCCCTTCGCGGCGCGTCCTGACGCTGCCGCCCGTACTTTCGTGGACGAGGCTTTCTCCGCCACATCCTCCAGCAGGTGTACCTGTGGGATATTCCGGGTGCTCCGTCCTAGCCCGGTTTTGGCGAGGGCGGGGGTGTTCTTGAAACTCAGAGCCTGAAGCCTGGAGCCCGCCTCTGCCATGGAGAATCCCGGACGGCTTACGACGATGAACTCCACCTCGCGCAGCAGCTCTTCCGGCTTCCTCCACGTCGCGATGTCGAGAAACGCGTCAATCCCGATGATAAAGAACAGCCGGTCTCGCTTGGGCAGCAGCGCGCGGAACTTGCGGACGGTGTCAATGCTATAGCTGGGCGCGCGCCGCGCCTCGGGTGCCCCACCCTTCCGCCCGCTGTTGGAGGAGAGTGGGCTGGGCGCCTCGATCAGCGATGGGACGAACCTCGGCTCACCTTTCAGCGCGAGCGCGAGCATGGCGTATCGGTGGTAGAAGGGCGTGACCGGTTGGCGCTGCTTGTGCGGCGGAATGTCGGCGGGAACGAAGTAGATGCGGCCCAACTTGTAGGCCTGCTGCGCCGCGCGCGCCACCGCCAGGTGTCCGCGATGCACGGGATCGAAAGTCCCACCGAAAATTGCGACGTTCATGAAAAAGCAGTTGCCAGTTGTCAGTTGCCAGTTTGCGCGGTGCATGGGGTTTCATGCAAGTGCTGTGCGATGGACGTACCGGGACCCAATGCGGCGCGGGCTGGTGGAGTCGGCCGAGTTGTGCGCGTGGAGTAGCTCTCGGGCGTATGCTTTCGGAGAGAGCGCGCCGGTGCAGTTGAACGAATGGCCGTCGAACTCGGGAGTCCGAGAGTAATCATTCACCACCATCAACGAACGCAGAAAAAGGAATTCTCAATGCCATACATAACGGTCGGTAAGGAAAACTCTGGCAACATCGATCTCTACTATGAGGACCACGGCTCGGGTAAGCCCATCGTCCTTATCCACGGATATCCACTGAGCGGTGCTTCCTGGGAGAAGCAGGTCGCGGTCCTTCTGGCTGCAGGTCACCGGGTCATCACCTATGACCGCAGAGGTTTCGGCAAGTCCAGCCAGCCAACCACGGGCTACAACTACGACACCTTCGCCGAGGACCTGCACA
>DAISJI010000045.1:5399-12394 GCA_036821585.1 Terriglobales bacterium | reverse complement strand
TGCGGACGGCTGCTGAGCATGGCCAGCACAAGGCTGAAGGCGGCAACCGAGCCGAGCAGCGCGACGCATCCGGGCCAGCCCGCGCGTTGCCAGAACCAGTCGGTGACAGTCGCGCCCGCGGCGCCGCCGAGGTAGTAGACCGTCACATACAATCCCGCGGCCGAGGAGCGCGCGCGTCCGGCGATCGCTCCTGTTTGCACGGTGGCGGCCGCCTGCGCAATGAACACGCCCGACGAACACACCGCCAGCCCGGCAATCACCACCGGCAGCGAGCGCACCAACGTCAGCAGCAGGCCGGCGATCATCATCGCGCAGTAGAGAAACGCGGTCGGACGGAAGCCGAAGTGGTCGAGAAACTTGCCGGCGAAGGGCGTCACCGCCACACCGAACAGGTAAACGAAAAAGATGCTGCCCAACTGCGCCGAGTTCAAATGAAACGGTGGCGCAGCCAGGTAAAAGTTCGCGTAGGTAAAGCATCCGACCAGCGAGAACAGCACGGCGCCGCCGGTGCCGAAGTTGGCCAGCAGTCGCCAGTTGCGAAGATGCCGCTTGGCATCGTCGAGCACGTGTGTGAAGTGCTCGGCGCGAACGAAGCGTTTCGCCAGCGGCAGCCAGGCGCGGACCATGATCGTGCACGCCAAGTTCATCGCGCCCAGCACGACGAACGACCAGCGCCAGCCCCAGTGCGTCGCCACCATGCCGGAGGTAAAGCGCCCGAGGAAGCCGCCGATCACGGTCCCGGTGACGTACGACGCCATCGCGCGCCCCACGCCGCGCCCTTCCCACTCCTCATTAATGTAGGCAAGGATCGCAACGACCACGCCGGGCACGAACAGTCCTTGCACGAAGCGCCACAGAATGAGCGTGCGCAGGCTGGTCGCGGTACCGCAAAGCATGGTCGCAACGGTCAGCAGCAGCAGCGACGGAACAATGACCTTCTTGCGTCCCGTGCGCTCGGCCAGCGCGCCGACCAGCGGCCCCATCAGCGCCACGGCAAGAATGGTTGCGCTTACGGTAAAGCTGACTTCAAGCTCCGAGGCCTGAAAAATTTTTCGAAAGTACGGCAGCAGCGGCTGGGTGCAGTACACGTTGAAGAACGTGCACATTCCGGCCATCATCACCGCGATCATCGTCCGGTCGAGCGGAACGGACGGCGCGGCGGCTTGGGAATTTTCAGGAGACATTCAGAAAGTGGCGGAGGGAGCAGTCATGTACGAACCCTTCTCCGCCCAAAACAGCGAAAACTACCGGAAATTCGCCAGGTTTCTATAACTTTTGCGCATCCAAACTCGTTGCTTACAGCGGTCTACGCTCGCTGCAACAGGATATCAGGGAATGAACAGCGAATTCAGCGTTGTGCGCAGCCAGTGGCGAATCTTCGCGGACCAGGAGCGTGGCACAACCCCGTCAGGGTTCGGACCTGGGATCAAGGGGCTTCTGCGGCCACGGCCTTCGCGGGTGATTCGTCAGTGCTGAAAGGTTGTAAACTCGCGAGGGATTTGAGTATCTATTTTTTCGACCGTTACGGAGAAACCGCTTGTCGTTTGTAGTCAGATTGCGCTGTGTCCTATGTGGAGCAACTTACTCCACGCGCACGCCTTACACCTGCCCTGCGTGCGGGATTACCGGCATTCTGGATGTGGAGTATGACTATCCCGCCGTCCGCCGCCGGCTGACGCCGAGGGTCCTCGCAAAACGAACGGACCGCTCGCACTGGCGTTATCGCGAACTGCTGCCGATCGACGAGCGCTCGGCGCTGCCACCGTTGCAGGTAGGCTGGACGCCGATCAGCGAGGCCAAAACTCTCGCGCGCCACATCGGGGCGCGCACACTGGTATTGAAGGATGACGGACGGAACCCGAGCGGGTCGCTGAAGGACCGCGCCAGTTCGATAGCCGCGGTCCGGGCACACGCGAAAGGCGCCCCCATCCTCGCGTGCGCCAGCACCGGAAACGCCGCCTCGTCGCTGGGGGCAATGGCTGCGGCCCTCGGACTGCGCAGCGTGATCTTTGTCCCCGAGAGAGCTCCGGAAGCAAAAGTGACGCAGCTTCTTATCTTCGGAGCGACAGTCTTCCGCGTGATGGGCAGTTACGACGATGCCTTTCGTCTGTCACAGCAGTCCTGCGAGCGTTGGGGCTGGTACAACCGCAATTCCGCGATCAATCCCTACCTGATCGAAGGCAAGAAGACAGTGGGCTTCGAAATCGCCGAACAGCTCGGGTGGAAGGTCCCCGACTGGATTGCCATGTCGGTAGGCGATGGTTGTACGATCGCAGGCGCGTGGAAGGCCTTCCGCGAATTGAAAACGCTCGGACTGATCGCGCGTACTCCGCGGATGCTGGGTGTGCAAGCCGCGGGAGCAGCCCCGGTTACGCAGGCATTCCGCAGCGAAAGCCCGATGCAGCCCGTCGTTCCCCAAACCATCGCGGACAGCATCGCCGTGGGCGTGCCGCGTAATTGGCTGAAAGCGGTGCTGGCCGTCCGGGAATCCGGCGGCGCAATGATCAACGTAACCGACGACGAAATCCTGGACGCCATGCGCTATACCGGGAGGCTTACCGGGATCTTCGCCGAACCGGCGGCGGCAACCGCAGTTGCCGGGCTCAAGCGCGCCATCGCCGAAGGGGTCGTGCCGAAGAAAGTCAGCGCGCTCGCCGTGATTACCGGCAGTGGCCTGAAAGATATCCGCGCCGCACAAAAAGCCGTTTCGGCGCCTTTTGACATCGATCCCAAGGGGCAGGACTTGGAAAGAATTTTGCACGAACGCGGCCTCATTCCCGCCCAGACTCGATCCAGCCAACGTACCCGGAGTTCGCGATGAAAGCGGCAGTCCATCCCGCTTCCCTTCTCATCCGCGACATCCACACGCTGGTCACGATGGATGCGGAGGACAGCCGAATCCGAGGCGGGTTTCTCTATGCAGAGGGCGGCGAAATCAAATTGGTTGGCGAACGGCCGCCGCGCAACCTGCGCGCCGCTCGCACCATAAGTGCGCGTCATCTGGTGGCGGTTCCGGGTTTCATCAACACGCACCACCACCTCTTCCAGACGCTTACCCGCGCCTGTGCCGCTGCCGCGAATGCCGAGTTGTTCGACTGGCTGCGCACTCTGTACCCGCTCTGGGCAAGGATCGACGAAGAAGCCACGCACGTGGCGGCGCTGGTGGGGATGGCCGAGTTGATGCTCTCCGGCTGCACCACCACTTCCGACCATCATTACCTGTTTCCGCGCGGCCAAACAAAACTGATTGACGCGCAAATCGCGGCGGCGCGAAAGATCGGCATCCGTTTTACCGCCACCCGCGGCAGCATGAGCGTGGGAAAAAGCGGAGGCGGCCTGCCGCCGGATAGCATAGTGCAGGACGAGGAAACGATTCTTGCCGACTCCGAGCGCGTGATCCGCAAGTATCACGACCCGCGCCCGGGGTCCATGGTCCAAGTGGCGCTGGCGCCGTGTTCGCCGTTCTCGGTTTCGGAACAGCTCATGCAGGAGACCGCTGTTTTAGCGGAGAAGCACAACGTACGGTTGCACACGCACCTGGCTGAGACGCGTGACGAGGAGGACTATTGCCGCGAACGCTTCGGCAAGAGGCCGCTGGAGTTCCTCGACAGCGTGGGTTGGCTCAGCGACCGCACCTGGGTCGCCCATGGGATCTTTTTTGCAGCCGGAGAAGTTCGGCGGCTGGGGCGCGCTGGAGTGGGTGTCGCGCACTGCCCCACCTCGAATATGCGGCTGGGCTCGGGTCTCGCCCCGGTGTTGGCGTTGCGAAAAGCCGGGTCTCCGGTAGGGCTGGGGGTGGACGGGAGCGCCTCCAACGACAGTTCCAACATGCTGGCCGAGGCGCGCCAGGCTCTGCTGCTCACCCGGCTCGCACATGGCGCAGCGGCCATCACCGTAAAAGACGCCTTGCATATGGCTACGGTGGAAGGCGCGCGGTGCCTGGGGCGCAGCGATATTGGCACGCTGGAACGCGGCAAGCGCGCGGATGTCGCTCTCTTCGACCTCCGCGATCCCGCTTACAGCGGGGCGGAGGACCCGGTCTCGGCGCTCCTGCTTTGCGCGCCAACGGGCGTCCACACCCTGGTGGTGGAAGGACGCGTGGTGGTGGAAGACCATAACCTGCAAACTCTATCGTTGGACCCAATCTTGCGACGTCACAGGCGTATTGCGGCGCGCATCACTTGCAATCCAGCCACATTCTGCTAGCGTCAAGGAGCCCTCCTGTCCCGCGGGGACTTGGTCCGGGTCGGCCTCAGTCTCGCCGGTGTGCGTCCGTTTCAATGGAGAACGTCGTGTTCGATCATATCCAGGCTTTTCATCAACCCACCACCCTCGACGAAGCGTTGCGCCTGCTGCAAAAACATCCAGGCAAGGCATGCCCGGTTGCCGGGGACACCGATCTCGCGCTCCGCGCCGGACGCTCTGCTCAAGTGCTGGTGGACATCACCCGCCTCGGTCTTTCCTACATCAAGCGCGAAGGAAAGGGCCTGCGGATTGGGGCCACCACCACCATGGCCGCTCTGGAAGAGTCGGCGCTCGTGCAGCGGCTGGCGAACGGCATTCTGTCCAAGGCCGCAAGTACCTGCGGCTCGCCGCAGTTGCGCAACGTGGCCACCCTTGGCGGCAACCTGGTGAACGCATCGCCTGCCGCCGACACCGCCACGCCGTTGCTGGCGCTGGACGCCGAGGTAATCCTGCAGGGTGTGCGCAGCAAGCGCCGTGTGCCGCTGGTGGAGTTCTTCCTCGCCCCTCACAAGACGGCCCTGAAGGGCGCACTGCTTACCGAGATCGTTATCCCTCCTCGCAGGCTCCACGCCGCCTGGTGCTTTGAGAAGTTCGGCCGGACGGAACCCGATATCTCGATTGTTAACGTTGCCGTTGGCCTGCAACTCGATGCGCAACATCGCTGTACTTGGGTCAGGATCGCGCTCGGCGCAGTCGCACCTACACCCATGCGGGCAATCAAAGCGGAAGCGCTTATGTCCGGCCAGGTTCTCACCGAGAAGCTCATCGAGCGGGCCAGCCAGTCGGCTGCCGAGGAGAGCCGCCCGATTGATGATCTGCGGGCCTCGGCGGAATACCGGCGCGATATCAGCCGTGTGCTGGTGCGCCGCGCCCTGCAGGCGTGCGCGACCCATTTGGGAGGTGCGCAATGAAAAAGGTCCAGCAGAAAAAGCAAGCTCCCAGGATGGAGATTTCGCTCCGGGTAAACGGCGAAGCTCTTACGTGGACGATTGCGCCGGGCGACCTGCTCCTGGATGTGTTGCGGCGCGAAGGCTACTACGGCGTAAAGCGCGGTTGTGAAACCGGAGATTGCGGCACGTGCACCGTGCTGGTGGGGGGAAAGCCGATCAACTCGTGCATGATGTTCGCAGCCCAGGCGAACGGCCGTCAGGTCACCACCATCGAAGGCCTGGCGCGTCCGGATGCGCTTCATCCGCTGCAACAAGCCTTCGTTGAAAGTGGCGCGATCCAGTGCGGGTTCTGCACTCCGGGCATGGAACTGAACGCGGCGGCGCTGCTGGCGAAACATCCCCATCCCTCGGAAGCGCAGGTGCGCGAGACTCTCTCCGGCAACTTGTGCCGCTGCACCGGTTACATAAAGCCCGTGGAAGCGGTACTCGCCGCCGCCAACCCGAAACAAGCGGCAGCCGCTTCCTGCTCACACCAGCACGATGTCGTCGGCCACAACGTGCAGAAGGTGGACGGCGCCAAACTGGCCGGCGGCCGGTCTGCGTTCACCGATGACATCCACATCCGCGGGCTGCTCTACGGCAAGGTCCTCGGCAGCCCGCATGCGCACGCGCGGATCAAACGCATCGATGTGAGCAAGGCGAAGGCCCTCCCGGGAGTGCATTGCGTCCTTACTTATAAGGATGTTCCGCGAGTGCCCCACACCACCGCCGGCCAGGCCTGGCCGGAGCCCTCGCCGTATGACACGTACCTGCTGGATTCGAAGGTCCGGTTCGTGGGCGACCGGGTAGCCGCGGTTGCGGCGGAATCGCGCGAGATTGCGGAAGAGGCGCTTCGGCTGATCAAGGTTGAATACGAACTGCTCTCGCCCATACTCGATATGGAGCACGCCCAGGATGCGGGCGTGACGGCCATCCATGATGAGCCTGATTCAACCGGCATCCATGATGCGAAGCACAACGTCGCCGCCACGATTCACAAGGAGCTCGGCAACGTCGCGGACGGGTTCCGCGCGTCGGACCTGGTGCTGGAGCACGAATTCCGCACCGCCCGCCAGCAGCATGCCATGCTCGAGCCGCACGTCACGATCACGTGGCTCGATCCGGATAACCGCCTGGTGATCCGCACCAGCACGCAGGTGCCGTTCCATACCCGCCGCCAGGTGGCGATGATCCTGCAGATACCGGTCCAGCGCGTGCGTGTCATCAAACCGCGCATGGGCGGCGGCTTCGGTGGCAAGCAGGAGATGCTGCTGGAGGACATCTGCTCCGCCCTCACGCTGGCCACCCGCAGGCCGGTGAAGATCGAATACACGCGCCGGGAGGAATTCTTCATGGCGCGCTGCCGGCACCCACAGATACTGCAAATGAAAATGGGTTTCAAGAAGGATGGCACCCTGATCGCCAGCGGAATGACGGTGTTGGCCAGCACCGGCGCCTACGGCAGCCATTCGTCGACGGTGCAGGGCAATACCGGCAGCAAGGTCCTGCCGCTCTACCGCGCACCGAACATGAAGTTCGACTGCGACATCGTTTATACCAACACTCCGGTCGCAGGCGCCTTTCGCGGCTACGGCTGCCCGCAAGGCTTCTTCGCCCAGGAATCCATGGTGGACGAGGCCGCCCAGCGGTTGGGCATGGACCCCGTCGAATTAAGGCGCAAGAACCTCATCCGCAAGGGTGATACCGACGAGCTTTCGGCGCAGCTTGGGGAAGGGCGCAAAGGCCTGCCTCGCTTGATCCGGAGTTGTGGCATCGAGGAATGCCTTGAGCGCGGCGCCGCGGCCATTGAGTGGGAGAAAA